>NZ_PIZM01000016.1 GCF_002835465.1 Psychromonas sp. psych-6C06
ACAAACTCTAAGAGTTTTGTATACCAAGACGAGTCGAAAGACTATAAAAGAAATGCTTGCGAAGCATATTTTACGAAAACATTGCAAAGATTAAGAACGACGAAAAAACATTAGCTTTTCTAATTAATTTTTTTGTTTGGCGACAATAGCGCTGTGGTCCCACCTGATTCCATTCCGAACTCAGTAGTGAAACGCAGTTGCGCCGATGGTAGTGTGGGGTCTCCCCATGTGAGAGTAGGTCATCGCCAAACGCCTAATACGAACAATCCCTGTTGACTACGTCAGCAGGGATTTTTTCGTTTTATGCATTTGATAAATGAAGACCTACTCCCACATGGGGAAAGGTGAACTGCACTACCGTAGACAGTAGCTTTAATTGGACAGAAAGAAATGATTTATAATCATTTCTGAGGTGCTTCAATATTCAACTACACAATGCGTATAGCAGTAGGGCGAATATCGCGAAGCGGTGGCTCATGAGCAATGTTCGCCCATCGCCAAACGCCTAATACGAACAATCCCTGTTGACTACATCAGCAGGGGGGGCTGCGTTTTAGAGCTTTAGCGATGATGACTAATTCGAATCTAGATAGGGAAATAGCTAGCTTCAATTGAACAGAAAGAAATGATTAATAATCATTTCTGAGCTGCTTTAATACTTAAGTATACCATTCGTATAGTGATCAGGCTTGCTTACAAAATTTTCGCTACTTGTCTTGTGATTGTTGAAGGAAAAATAACTTCAGTATTTTATGCCTTGTAACTTAAATTTATTCTGTGTGATGCTAAATCACTTTTTAAACTCCATTGATATTACATAATAATTTATTTTTAAAGCATGTTGCTATGATAGAAATATCGCTAAAGTCATCAATGTGAGATTTATTTCTAGGCATAAAAAAGGCCACCTATTCTCATAGGTGGCCTTACAAACTAATTAATACTTAGTGGTGATTAAAGGTCGATAGTTACCACTTCACCATCAATAGTCAATTCTAAATTATTGCCTACTAATTTATGGCTAACTTCAGTTTTAGGACCGTTTACTTTACTTGGTACTAATAGCGTTAAGATATTGTGCTCTTTCTTCGCTTTGAACTTAGCTTCAACGTGACGGTGAATTTCCATATCTTTGTATTCAGCTGGGTCTACTTCACCGAAACCTTCAACATTTTCAATTGATAATAAGTCTTGCTTACAGTCATGGATGAACTCAACATCTAATACCGCATTGTCACCCACGATCTTGAATGAATCTGTTGCCGTTTCAGTCTTAAACGTTGTGTGTAATAACCATGTTAGATCTTGTTCAGTTTTTAAAGTCGCAGTATCGCGCATTACGAATACTTTACCTTTTGCAAACCAAATCTTACGCTTGTAAGACTCTAGATCTGGGTTATGGAATTGGTATGAAGTTGATGCATCACCTTCAACGAATAACACTTCAGATTCAGTATCGTAATCACTGATTTTACCGCCAGCTTCAATACAGTAACGATCTTGGTGTTCGCCTTCAAATTTAGTAGTCGTATTTTCAGCATACTGACCTTTACCATCAAATAATGGTAGGTTTTTAGCGAATGTACGACGACGCCATTTGATGTGCATGTCTACACCGAAACCACCGTAGTAACCAGTGATTGCAGCTAGCGTATCGCCAAATGCATGTAATGTGTATGCATTTTGGTCGCCATGTGAGTGACTGATTGAACCAAACGGGCTACATTTGTAAACCATGTGGATGTGCTCTTCACGGTTAGTCATGTTGCTGTGGAATGCTGCCCAACCAGTGATTGGGAATACTTTCAGTAGTGGCGCATTTGATGGCGCAACTTCAGCCATATCGTTCCATAGGTAATCAAAACGTAGATCGTCGTAACCAAAGTCCCACCAACCGAAGTTGTAGAATTTTGTATGTGCTTCAGTATCACGTGCTTTAAGTTGGTTGTAGTACCAGATGTATTCAGGCTTATTATTTACACCTGCAAAATGCTTAATATTGTAAGCAAGTTTTAAACCTGGGAAATCACCAATACTTGATTGGTCACAGAAGCTCGCTCGTTTTGAATGAACTGGCATACAGTATAGCGGGAAGTCACCTGTGTTCTTGTAGAATTCTTTGTTAAACATGTTGATAGATGTGTAGCTTTTAAGTAGATCGAAAGCTTCACCTAAGAATGCCATTTGTGTATTCCAGTAATCTGGACCTTCAGCCCATGCTCCGTCTTTACCACCCCATGGTGGGTAATGTACTGCGTAGTATTCCAGACCGTATTCGATATATTCACGCGCTTTAGGGTGTTCACCATAGAGTGCAATACATGTTGGAATAACAGCTGAACTAATACTACGAACGCCGTGGCTGTTTAGCGGATTCGCTAATAAATCAACAGTTACTTTAAGGTGATGCATGATTTCGTCCAAACGAACGATAAGTGCATCTCTCACGATTGCACGCTCTCCATCAGAAAAATGAGCATTTAGCCAATCGTAGCCCCAAGCCATTGCGGCGATAACGCGGAAAGCTGCTTCATCGTTGTAACCACGAGAAGTAACACCTTCTGGATCGTAAGTTGCTAATTGTAAAGTCCATGCTTTAGCTTTAGCGATGATATCTTCATCTTCTAATACAACACCGGCGATAGAAAGGTTACGTGTTGCGTTGAAAGCTTCTTGGCAGCTAACGTACATTTGACGCCAGTAAGGACGCCATAGTGATGCTTTACCCACCGTTTCTTCTGGGTAAGCTTGTGGCTCTGCATATGGTGCAACGTCCATGAACTTGTTTGTTGAATTGTTCATGAATGCATCAAATTTACAGTAACCAGCATCATTTTTTAGGTTATCGCGAAATGCTGGAAGATCTTTGCTTTGCACTAGTAGACGAGGGTGCTCAAGGCTTAGGTTATCAAGGAAAGATAGATCTGGTTCAGTTTGCTGAACTTTAATTGGCATGCAATCAACTAGGTTTCCTGCTGATTTGTCATTTTCTAATTTTATTTTTTTGATAGCGTCAAAAGACTTGTCTGTAGACATTTAATACCCCTATGTAATTGAGTTAATTTCAACAATCAACGTGTTCGTATGTCAGTTATGTATGATAAATAGGTAGTGCTTGCCTAAGGCTATCACTGAAACATCTTTTTTACCAAACAGCTGGGGCCTTTTTAGGTTACCCATTCAATAATTAATTTATATCATTTGTATTACTATATTACAAGCTTGGTGCGGAGATAATTGCATATTATTTAGCCTAAAGATATTCTAATTAATGGGGGGATTTTTGATACCTACTCTGTTGTTTGTTGTTATTTCATTTTCAAACAATATAGTGGTCTGTACGCAGAACTCAGTATCTAACCTCATTTTTGGATAAGCAACGCGATACAATACCGCTATTTCTGTGAATTTCGGCGTTAAATCATCTACTAATAACCCGTTATTGCGACGATAACTGGCCTTGAACTACGCAAAACTAACGGCACTGTATTATAAAAGTAGCTACATCATGATTTTAAACGTAATTACGCTTCCATTAACTAGAATTGAGGTTATCTAAGGTGTATGGAAAATGCACATCGCTTCAATTTTTAATATCAATGACGACTTAATGTATTCTTTTGGATTATAACGCAGCCGTGTTATAAGTCTTAAAATCTCTTAATAGCTAAGGTTAATAAATTGATAAAAAATCAAAAAAAAGCGATGTTTTTTGCTTTGATTGCCGTCGCAATGTGGTCGACAGTAGCAACTGCTTTTAAGGTTACCTTAAGCTATTTTGCACCTATCCAAATGCTGTTAGTAGCGACGGGCTCTACTATTTTACTGTTGGCGATAGCCTGTTATCGACAAAAAAAATTACCTCTTTTAAAGCCGTATTTTCTAAAGCAACCACTTTATTATCTTTTACTGGGTTTACTCAATCCCTGTTTCTATTATCTGATCTTATTTGAAGCCTATGACCTATTGCCGGCTCAGCAAGCGCAATCATTAAATTATACTTGGGCTATCACTCTATCGATTTTAGCAGTCCCTTTCTTAGGGCATAAATTAACGACTAAAGATCTGCTCGCTATTGCGCTTGCTTATAGCGGTGCATTAATCATTGCCACGAAGGGTGATCTTCTAACGCTCGATTTTAACAATCCCTGGGGTGTTTTTCTGGCGTTATTGAGCACGTTGATCTGGGCGCTGTATTGGATATTAAATGCAAAAAATAGCGGCGATTCGATTGTCTCTTTATTACTGTGCTTTTTACTTGCTTTTCCGGCCATTATAATCGCGACTTCGATAATGAGTGATTTTAATTTAGTTGCTTGGCAAGGGTGGCTAGGGGCTATCTATATTGGTCTGTTTGAGATGGGCTTTGCTTTTATTGCTTGGGTAACTGCGCTACGTTATGCAGAAAATACAGCTAAAATTAGTAATCTTATTTTTATCTCTCCTTTCGTTTCGTTACTGTTGTTAAATATGATCATTGATGAAGCCATATACCCAGCTACGATTGTCGGGCTTGTTTTTATCGTTGCCGGATTATTGATTCAACAAATGAAAAAATAGGTTTTACTACAGCGGTAATTCTGTTTTCTTCACTACTTCACGTAAAACAAAACTAGAGTGCACCCCAGTAACACCCTCTAGTTTAGTGAGGTGTCCAAGTAGAAATTTTTCATAATGTTGCATATCACGCACCACAACTTTTAATAAAAAGTCGGCGCTTTGTCCGGTCACGATCAAGCACTCTAATACTTCGGGTAAATCAGCGATCGCTTGCTCAAAACGATCAAACCGATCCGGTGTATGCCTATCCATAGAGATACCTATCATCGCTGTGAGGTTTAAACCAAGAACAGCCGGTTTTAGTAGCGTGACATGTTTATCGATAATGCCTGATTCTTCTAAGCGTTTTACGCGACGAGAACAGGGGGTTGGTGATAAACCTACCGTCTCTGCAAGCTCTAAATTACTGATGCGTGCATTAGCTTGCATCAGGGTAAGAATTTTCTTATCTATTCTGTCTAATTTAATCACTTGTTGCATTTTATTTTTCCATTAATGAGTACATTCACTACATAAGAGTAATTATGTGGTGAATAATTGCGTAAATCAACTCAATTAAGAGTTACTTTGCATGCACTCACTACACATTTTCTTTTATAGTTAGTGCATGGATAGCGAGCGAAGTTTCTAACCGGAAACGGGTGGTTATATCCTTACCAAGGTGCGCCAACTCGCTAATTCACCTCACTTTCTGACCAATGATAAAGGATATGCTCGTGTCGACTTCTAGCCAAATTAACCCTAGTTTTAACCATAAAAAATATCGTGCCTATGCGCCAATTAAAAAAGCAGATAGACGTTGGCCTGACCAAGTGATTGATCGCGCCCCTCAATGGTGTAGCGTTGATCTACGTGATGGTAACCAGGCATTGATTGAGCCAATGAGCCCAAGCCAGAAACTAGAGATGTTTAAGTTATTGGTGGATGTCGGTTTTAAAGAGATAGAAGTTGGATTCCCAGCTGCATCAGCTCCAGATTTTGATTTTGTACGTCAGTTAATTGAGCAAGACTTAATCCCCGATGATGTGACAATTCAAGTATTAACACAGGCACGAGAGCCATTAATTGCACGTAGCTTTGAGGCGTTAAAGGGCGCTAAAAAAGCAATTGTACATCTTTATAACTCTACTTCGACGGTGCAACGTGAACAGGTTTTTAAGAAGTCACGTGATGAGATTAAAGCGATTGCGGTGCAAGGTGCTGAGTGGGTGCGTAATTTTGCAAATGCTCACCCAGAGACAAAATGGTCATTTCAATATTCTCCGGAGAGTTTCACCAATACTGAGATGGATTATGCCGTTGAGGTGTGTGATGCGGTCATTAGTGTATGGAAACCGACGCCAGAAAATAAAGTGATCATTAATTTACCGGCGACAGTCGAAGCATCAACGCCTAATGTTTATGCCGATCAAATTGAATGGATTGGCGATAATATTAGTGAGCGTGAATCGGTTACCATTAGTTTACATACTCATAACGATCGTGGTTGTGGTGTTGCGGCTGCTGAACTTGGCGTCATGGCCGGAGCAGATCGCATCGAAGGTACTTTATTAGGAAACGGTGAGCGTACGGGCAATATGGACATCGTTACGATGGCGATGAATATTTATAGCCAAGGCATTGATCCTGAATTAAATTTTGCCGATATGGATCGTGTGATTGCAACCGTAGAGCGTTGTACGCAACTTGCTGTTCATCCCCGTCATGCCTATGCAGGGGAACTTGTATTTGCAGCCTTTTCTGGTAGTCACCAAGATGCGATTAACAAGTGTATGGCGATTGATACAGAAGCACGAATTAATGATCCTGAAGCCCATTGGCAGGTTGCTTACCTACCGATTGATCCTCGCGATTTAGGACGTACTTATCAACAGGTTATTCGCATCAATAGTCAATCGGGTAAAGGTGGTGTTGCTTACGTATTAGAGCAAGATTATGGCATTCAAATGCCACGCTGGATGCAGGTTGATTTCAGCCCTTACGTGCAACAACATGCTGAAAGTAGCGAGTCCGAAGTTTCTGCCGAGATTATCCATCAGATATTTAATGATACTTATTTAGGGGCGACGCAAAACGCAAATATCAATAGCTATCAGCTTGATCGTCAAGGTAACCAAGATAGATTACAAGCACAACTTATCACTTCAGGCGGATCTGCTAGCATTGATGGGCAAGGGAAAGGTGTATTGGATGCCTTTGTGCGTGGGTTAAGTGGCGCAATTGATAGCGAGATCGTATTAATTGATTATAACGAGCATGCGCTACCAAGCCGAGAAGGCGCTGCTAATGAGCAAGCAGAGGCGATTGCTTATGTGCAAATAAGCCTACAGGGTGTGCGTTACTGTGCTGCTGCTACCTCTGATGATATCGTTGGTGCGTCTTTACAAGCAGTATTAAATGCTGTGACACGTAGCGGTGCAGAGTTAGTACAGAAAAAAGAGTTATCCTTGGAAATCGCTTAAACCTTTAACATATCGCTATTGATTAGCCATTGAAAAGGGGCAATACATACATCATGTATTGCCCCTTTTTATGAGAAGGTTAAAAATTATTTATTAATATCAACGACCACACGACCGCGTACTTTACCTGCAATTAAGTCTTCTGCAACATCAACTGCTTCTGTAAGGCTAATTTCAGTGCAAATATCATCAAATACGTGCGCATCTAAAATCTCACCTAGACGTTGCCAAGCTTCAATGCGATCGCGAGTTGGACGCATTACGCTATCAACACCCGCTAAGGTTACACCACGCAAAATAAATGGTGCAACGCTTGCTGGTAAATCCATGCCTTGCGCTAAACCACAAGCAGCCACTGTGCCACCATATTGTGTACTTGCACAAACATTAGCAAGTGTATGGCTACCAACGGTATCCACGGCACCAGCCCAACGCTCTTTAGCAAGTGGACGACCTGGTTCAGAGAATGTTGCGCGATCGATAATCTCTGACGCACCTAATTTTTTAAGGTATTCTGTTTCTTCAATACGACCAGTCGATGCGACAACTTTGTAACCTAATTTTGCAAGAATCGAGATTGCAAAACTACCAACCCCACCATTTGCGCCAGTAACAAGAATTTCACCCTTTTCTGGTGTGACGCCATTTTTCTCTAGTGTGATAACACATAACATTGCAGTGTAACCGGCTGTACCAATAGACATTGCTTGGCGAGGTGTAAATGCAGTTGGTAACTGAATTAACCAGTCACTTTTAAGGCGTGCTTTTTGTGCAAGACCGCCACAATGTTTTTCTCCAACACCAAATCCATTTAATAAAACCGTATCACCGACGCTGAATTTATCACTGTCACTTTGCTCAACAACGCCGACTAAATCGATACCGGGTACCATTGGAAAACTACGTACTACAGGGCCTTTTCCGGTGATTGCTAATGCATCTTTATAGTTCAGTGTGCTGTGCGATACTTTGATAGTCACATCGCCTTCAGGCAATACGCTTTCATCAATCTCTTTGACTGCTGCGCGGTAACCTTGGTCATCTTTTTCGATTAAAATACCTTGAAACATGTTGTCTTCCTCTTTTAGACT
The DNA here is from genome assembly GCF_002835465.1 of Psychromonas sp. psych-6C06. Taxonomy (NCBI): domain Bacteria; kingdom Pseudomonadati; phylum Pseudomonadota; class Gammaproteobacteria; order Alteromonadales; family Psychromonadaceae; genus Psychromonas; species Psychromonas sp. psych-6C06. Next base: position 8,114 of record NZ_PIZM01000016.1, read on the forward strand.
GATCGTCTACAAATAAAGTAAAAAAATTTAGTCGTGGTTTTTATTTTGGTAATCCGTTGATAAATGTATTGAAATAATTATCAAGCGGTGTGTTATTTTGTACTAGTCGAGCTCGACTCACTGCGCCTTCCCAACCTATCCAGAAACATTCTGCGAGTAAATCACAATCTGCATCGCTAGATAACTCTCCGTTGGTTTGCGCTTCTTTTAAGCAATTTGCAACACGTTCTTGCCAAGAGCCAAAAATATCAATCAATATAGGTCTAAAGCTTTCAGGTAATAGGTCAACCTCTTGCCCGAGGTTACCGACTAAGCAGCCTCGTTTGAATTGAAAACGTGCCATTCCTATTTTAGCGCTCTCTAAATAATTTCTCATTCGCGCTAAAGGGGCTGAGCTTTGATCCAGCAAACAAGTATCTAGCTTTTTAGCAAAGTAGGTGGCATAGCTATGAATTACCGCTAAACCAAACGCTTCTTTATTAGCAAAGTAATGATAAAAAGAGCCTTTTGGCACACCAACCTTTTTCAATATCTGATCAATCCCCGACGAGGCAAAGCCATTTTCAGTTAATTGTTCAAGGCCACTACGTATCAGTGCAGCTTTGGTATCAATATTATCTCGCGCTATTTTAGGCGGACGACCGCGTCGCGGTTTAGCTTCTGTTAAATTCATCTTTTTATAATAGACCGATCGTCTATTTAAATGCAACTGAAAAATTCATATTACTTTATTGGCGTTTGAAATTTGTTTATTTCAGTTTGAATAAACTCACTTGTTCGTTAAGCTCTTGTGCGAGTGTTTGTAGATCGACACTGATAGATTTACTTTCGATAGCATCTTGTAAAGATTTTTCTGCGCTATTCGCTATCTCTTCTACATTACGGCTAATCTCTTCTGAAGCGTTATTCTGCTCTTCTGTCGAAGAAGCTATCTGCATACTTAGTTGATTGATCTGCTGCATCTGCTCGGTAATGTTATGCAATGTGCCGGTGACTTGTTCTACCTGTTGTGCGCGTGATTCTGCATCCTGCGAGGAACGGTTCATTACTTCAACCGTCTGTTTGGCTTCATTTTGTAAACGTTCAATGGTCTTTTTAATTTGTAGTGTGGTTTGTTGAGTATTATTCGCTAAGCTACGCACTTCGTCTGCAACCACTGCAAACCCACGACCACTCTCACCAGCTCTTGCAGCTTCAATGGCTGCGTTAAGCGCGAGTAAATTGGTTTGATCTGCGATATTACTGATAACTTCCAGTATTTTTCCCACTTCTTCGGTTTGTATTTGTAAGTTACTGACTTTACCTGAGGCATTACTGACTTCACTAGCCAGTTGATTGATATTTTGTTGCGTAGTCTGTGCAATTTGCATCCCCTCATTGGCTTGTTGGTTGCCTGAGTTAGAATACTCGGCGGCGTTACCAGAAGTATCTTTTACTTGCTCAGAAGACTCTTTCAATTGATGTACTGAATTGGCAACAGATTGGGTAGATATTTTTTGTTGCTGAATTGCTTGTTCACTCGTTTGCGCTGATTGAAGGAGTTTATCCGCAGCTTGATTTAAGACGACTGATGTATGAGTTACTTGTCGCATATTATCTAAAAAACGGTCTAGCATAACGTTAAAGTTATGGCTCAAATTGCCCAGTTCATCATCACTTTTATCATGAATACGTAATGTTAAATCATTGCTGTTATGGATATTGTGCATCACTCCACCAAGTAAACTCAAGCGCTTGAAAAAAAGGTGCTTTATAAGTAATGCAAGGCTGAGAAAAGCGATAATAAAAATGCTACTAAGTAGAAAACCATTAAACCAACTATTTTTACTGATCGCTTGGTCTGAATCATTTAAGGAATAACTTAGTTTAATAACCCCTAATACTTCACCTGGTTGGCTCATGTGGCAGGTTAAACAATTAGTGCCGTTATAATCTTCGCTACCAATAATTGGTTTTAAGTAGGTTAACACTCGTTTTTGACCATCATGGCTGATGGTCATGCTTTCTGTTCCTTGTAACGCAGCGCGCTCTGCATCGTTTTCTGCTTGGTTATTTTCACTACCTGCACCAAATAGTTGTATCACTTGTTCGCTACGGATTATTTTAGCTGCTTCGATATTTTTTTCATTACGAATTTTATCTTCTAAAATAGATTTGCTGCCCATCATACCCGTCAGCATTAAAGTATTGATCGAGTCAAAATAGTTACCTGCTATCAATTTTAGATTGCTTTCAATCGTTTCTTCAACCAACTTATTCTGTTGGTTGTAGTTACTCATTAAGCTTATTGTAAGTATTAATAGGCCAATGATTAAAAGCAGTAAATTGAGTTTCTTTTGCAACGAAAAAGGCAACATATTATTCCTTGATTTTACAACATGAATTATAACTCTAGTTAGAAACATCAATTATTCAAAATTGAGACGATTAATTTTTAATTAACGATAGGTAGTTCAAAAAATAGGGGGTGCCAAATTGAGGGGGAAAATTAGTCTATTTTCAGTTTTTACTCTAACGGATAGCTCTAATAAAATACGTTAAATTTTATTGTGTGATACGTTATCGTTAATAGTGAGCCCGCATTTATTTTATCCAATAACATCTTTAATTTTCATAAAAGCTAGCGTGTGTTGGGCGTTTTTTCTTCGCCTTTAGAGTTTAATAAAGTGGCTATTCTAATAGGGCTTATTTTGTCGACGTTGATTATAGCGAGCATAAACTATCGCAAGTAATAAACACCCGCTAGCAGGTATGAATAAGGCATTAAAAAGAAGTAGTTGGTAAAGGTAGGAGCCTAAGCTCGCTCCTATAATAAAGCCACCAATAATCACTGAAAATAGTAATAACTTGCGTTTATCAAGTACTTTTCCACGTGCCCGAGCACCAAGCATGATGCCTAAATCAGTAAAGATACCTGTTAGGTGGGTAGTACGTACAATTGCCCCACTGTATGAAGTTGCCATTGCATTTTGTAAACCACAGGCTGCCGAGATAATATATTGCCCATACAAGGAGCCCTGTGTTAATAAATATATAGATAGGAATAATAATATCGCTTCAAGTAAAAGCGCCGTATCGTAATGACGACCTAGTTGTAGGTTATTGTTATGCAGTAAAAAGCCAGATAGCGCGGAGCCAATAAAAAAGCTAAATAGCACTAATACAAGATGTAACACGTCACTGAAAGAGGCGGTAATAAGGCCTATTCCTACCAGTGTTGCTGTTCCGGATAGATGAGAAACTGCTTGATGTGCAAAAGCTAATAAACCGGTAGCGTTCACGTAGCCTGCTATAAATGCAAGAATAAAAGCGCCATATTCTATCCAGCGGGGTAAGCGTGACAAGGTCAATTTTCCTTTTTGTTATAGGTAATGGCGTTATTATAGGGAAACTGTGTGTTTAACTGTTTCTAGCTAAACACTATTATTCTTTTGTATTCCTATAAACTGACACGCATGCGTCCAATTGGTAAAGTTGTGCTGATATTTATACCATACCTAGTGAATAGCGGATCTACTATACTGCCTAAAATAACTTATTTCTTCGTTAAAATTTTCGTAAAAGGGAACAACCGCTTAGGTAATATTTCGCCTTGAGCTAAGTTATTTTTTCTGGGTAAACCTTAGAGCACATGCTTAATTATATTAGCTTATTTAAAATCGGTAATTATGATAAATAAAATTAAAAAAGAGTGGTTCTTAGTTTCTATGCTGGTGGCTATTTTACTCGCCACAGTTACCGCTGATATTGGGCGAAGCGGTGGTGTGATCCACCTTGATAAAGTCACAGGTATTGGGGTTGCTATTGTCTTTTTTCTACATGGATTAGGGCTTTCACCTGCATCGATTAAAGCGGGAATAAGTAATTGGCGATTGCATCTCTATATCCAAGTAGCGACTTTTGTTGTCTATCCATTGTTGTGGGTTGTGTTCGGGGATCTTTTCTTAACTTATATGCCGGCAGCGTTAGCCTTTGGTTTTTGTTATTTATTTGTTTTACCTAGTACAATTTCATCCTCTGTCGCAATGACCAGTGTTGCTAAGGGGAATGTTCCCGGGGCTATTTTTAATGCTTCTTTATCGAGTATTATCGGTGTTTTCATTACCCCATTCCTGATTCAACTATTTATGGGACTTGAAGGTGCTAAATTAGATTTATTAGAAGCAGTTATATCGATAGGACAACTACTATTGTTGCCGATGATCATTGGTCAGCTACTAAGGCCTTGGTTATTAAGAATAGTGACGCGGCATAAATCAGTGGTTAACAAAGTGGACAAATATGTCATTCTACTGATTATTTATAATGCCTTTTGTGATTCTGTCGCAGATGGTATTTGGCAGGCTTTTTCAGTACAAATGTTACTGATCTGCATACTAATATGTAGCCTCGTTTTATTGTTTATGGTTCACTTTTTACAGTGGAGTGCGCAACGTTTTCGGTTTAGTTTAGAAGATGAAGCTGCAGCGGTCTTTTGCGGTACCAAAAAAACATTAGCCGCTGGAATTCCAATGGCCACGGTGATTTTTGGTGCAGATCCTAACTTAGGTATGATTTTATTACCGATTATGCTCTACCATCCAGTGCAAATTTTTTATTGTGCAATGCTAGCCAGTCGTTATGCAAAACAACATGATAGGTTGCCTAGTGAGAACTGTTGATTACAAAAAATTATCATAATAAAAACAATTGATAATTTCATTCTGCTAATAGCGAATTGTATAGTGAGCTTATTCAGATTATCCCTTTAGTAATTAATAAGGTCGCAGACAATGACAGACTCACTCTTTCAACCATTACAACTCGGCATATTAAAATTAAAAAATCGCATTGTGATGCCACCAATGACCCGTTCTCGCGCAACGCAACCGGGTAATGAAGCCAATGAGATGATGGCAACCTATTATGCACAACGCGCATCAGCAGGGCTGATTATTGCCGAAGGCACGCAAATATCAGCATTAGGCCAAGGTTATGCTTGGACACCGGGCATTTACACTGAATCGCAAATTGCGGGGTGGAAAAAAACAACCAATGCCGTACATCAAAAAGGCGGTGTTATTTTTGCACAGCTTTGGCATGTTGGTCGTGTGACACACCCTGATAATATTGCTGGCGAACAGCCTATCTCATCTTCTGCAATCAAAGCAGAAAATGTGCAAGTCTTTGTTGATAATGGCAAGCAAGAGCCCGGTTTTGTTGATGTCACAATGCCACGTGAAATGAGTAAAGCAGATATTAAGGCGGTTATTGAAGAGTATCGTCAAGCAGCACTAAATGCGATTGAAGCAGGGTTTGATGGTATCGAATTGCATGCTGCTAACGGGTATCTAGTCAATCAGTTTATTGATTCAGAAGCGAATAACCGTACTGATGAATATGGCGGTAGTATTGAAAATCGCTTGCGCTTCTTAGATGAAGTTGTTGGTGCAATGGTTGATGCAATTGGAGCGCATAAAGTCGGCGTTCGTCTTGCTCCTTTCACCTCTTTAAATGGTACTGTGGATGCAACACCTGTTGCAACCTATACGTCAGCAGCGACTTTATTGAATAAGCATAAGATTGTGTATTTACACATTGCAGAAGTTGATTGGGATGATGCGCCTGATACACCACTGGCATTCAAACAAGCGCTACGTGACGCGTTTAATGGCGTACTCATTTATGCAGGTCGTTACGATGCACAAAAAGGTGCACAAGCTTTGCAAGATGGTTTAGCTGATATGATAGGTTTTGGCCGTCCCTTTGTTGCTAATCCAGATTTACCACAACGCATAAAAAATGGTTATCCCTTAGCTACTCACGATGCTAATACCTTATTTGGTGGTGGCGAAGTAGGCTTGACGGATTACCCTGAATATCAATAACAAATGCTAGCACCATTTTATATGGTATAAAATGGTGCTTTATATTTGCCTGTTTTTTTCGATTTATTTATCTTGCTCACTGGTTTGTGGGCCACAATCTTCGCCAACGCAGGTTTTTAATTTATCTTGTTGCTCTCGGTCTTTTTTCAATACCTGCTGTAAGTCTTCCATACGCTGTTTAATGGCAATACCATAGCTTTGGTCATCTCCCCATACTTTTGCTAGTTCATGCAGTGATTCATTGTCATGATCACTGAACAACTTGCCTGCTCGTATTGAATCTTGCTGACTATTTCCAAGCATAGTTAACGCTTCGATGCCTAAATTAAGCGCCGAATCAAATACTTCTCGTTTAAATGAAGTAATACCTGCATTTAGTAGTTCATAGGCATGTCGACGATCAACCGCGCGCGCAACCAGTTGTAATTGTGGGTAATGTTTTCTGGCAATGTAGGCTATCTCTAATATTTTATCGGGCTCACTTACCGCTATCACTAACAATTGTGCCTCTTCAGCACCTGCTGCCGCCAGCAGATCTCGATTAGCTGCGTCACCATAAAAGACTTTGTTGCCAAAGTGACGCAACATTTCTATTTGCCGTGGGCTATGATCAAGAATCGACAAATGGTAACCCTGTGACGCTAATAGGCGACCAATAACCTGTCCAAAACGTCCGTAACCGGCAATAATTACACTTTTAGTGGCTTCTATCTCTTCTATTTGATCAAAAGCCTGCTTGGGTTGGCTGAGGTTATTAAATTTTTTCTCATAAATAATCAGCATCAGTGGCGCAAGCAACATTGAAATTGTGACTACTAAAGTAGTTATTTTATTCTGCTCTGGCGTGAGGATCTGTAATGAAGAGGTAAGTGATAGTAGTACAAATGCAAATTCACCTCCTTGTGCGAGCGCTAGCGTAAATAACAGTTTTTGATTGCCTCTTAGTTTAAAAAATAGCGCAAGAAGGTATAAAACCAATGCTTTAACTGCAATTAATGTCACTACTAGTAGAATGACTAATGTGAATTTATCACCCAATAAAGGAAAATCTATTGACGCACCGACTGCGATAAAAAATAGCCCTAATAATAATCCTTTAAAGGGCTCTATATCGACCTCTAACTCATGTCTAAATTCACTTTCAGCTAAGACAACCCCTGCCAAAAATGTGCCTAATGCGGGAGATAGCCCAATTTTTTGCATCAATAGTGCAATGGCAACAACTAAAAATAGCGAAGAAATAGTAAACAGTTCACGTAGGCGCGTTTCAGCGATTATGCGAAACAGTGGATTGGAGATATATTTTCCGGCCAGCACAATGGAGACAATCACAAATAAAGCAATAAGTACTTGTCCGTAGGCGGGCAGGTGCTCTATTAAATTGTGCCCTCCGGAGCTATGAGTGATGTTATCGCTGAACGCGAGGAGAGGTAACAGTGCAAGAATAGGAATGACTGCAATATCTTGAAATAGCAAAACGGAAAATGCATTTTGCCCTGCCTCCTGTTTTATCCAGCCTTTTTCGCTTAGTGTTTGCAATACAATCGCCGTGGATGAGAGTGCTAGCATCAGTGCAATTGCTAATGATGCTTCCCATCGAAGCTGTAACCAATAATAACCAATTAAAAAGAATATTAAGCTGGTGGTTATAACCTGCAAACCACCTAGGCCTATAATTGCATTTCTGAGTTTCCATAAACGAGAGGGTTGTAGCTCTAACCCCACTAGGAAAAGCATCATTACTACACCAAATTCGGCGAAGTGCATCACGTCGGTTTGGTCGCCAACCAGTGCAAAAGCATAGGGGCCGATTAATATACCTGCGAGTAAGTAACCCAGTACCGAACCGAGCCCAATTCGCTTAGCGATAGGTACAGAGATAATAGCTGCAGCTAAATAGATGACGGCAATTTCAAGCATGTGGGTTCCTGTTCTGGGTTGCTAATTGAATTATGTTGCGGGGTTAAAATTCATTAAAATAGAATACAATGCTTCCGCCAGAAAGTGCACTCCCCCTATTAATATTAATACCTATCCCTACGTTTTTAGCAAAGCTAGTGTATTTATGTATGTCGAGGAGAGTACCAATGCCTACTTCATAGTAGTGGTCTGTTTGCAGTGGTGAAACCATATCTCCTTGGATATCGATACGTTGAAATTTGAAATATAGTGATTCTGCATGCATAGCAGATTGGTTGATATCAAAATGTAATTTTAATCCATTATTGATCCGCCACCCTTTAGGTTGAGCTCCCGAACTTGAATCTGCACCAGAATAAACACTGCCAATAAAGTAGTTCATGTCTGCTGAAAACTGCCATTTACCCCATGTCGTTGGATAGGTGTAAGTAAGTTTAGCATTAGGCTCAATAATAGCAGCGTTAGCAATAACGTTGTAATAAATGCCATCGAGTAAAGGTTTATATTCATTGGACTGACTGCTGTTATAGCTATATTGATTTTTAAAGTGCATTAAATGTGCACCGAGTCTAAGTCTTAATTTCCATTTTTCGGTTAACGGAGTGTAATGACTGTAGGCGCTATATAAGGCGTATATTTTATCGCTGTTCTCATCGGCTTGATATTGTGTGCCTGCCAATAAATTATTACTGCTTTTTTGGGCAACATAGGAAAAACGCACCATGATTTTATCTGACCATATTGGATTTTTTTCATCTAGTACAAAAGTGTAAGGAATACTATAAACAGAGAGTTCATTACGTAACTTTATAGAGTCGCCCTCTTTGATGCTAGTAGCAAAATCATCATGGGAAGGGCTTAACAGGGCATCCGGGTTAAAGTTGGCAATGCCTAAACTGATAGACTCGTTGTCGGATAGTAAGATGGCGGTGGCGAATGTTTCTTCAAAATATCGATTAGGATAGCTGGCAAAACAAGCTGGAATGCTGATGATTATTGAAAATATTGTCGTTATTAATTGCTGTTTTAACATCTACTTATTCCATTAGTAACATCCGTTGTTAGAATAAGTGTAGGTGAAATTGTTTGTGAAGTCAGTGGTTTTACAATGAAAGTGACACCGTCACTTTCATTTAATAGTTGATCATGAGTAGCTTATAGGTTTGTATCTAAGAAGCCTAAAAATGCATTCCATGATTTCTTATCGGCAACTTCTTGGTAACGAGGTGAGCCCATTACTGTAAAAGCATGGGGTGCGCCAGAATAGATTTGAATTTCATAGTCTGCTTTTACTGCTTCAAGCTGCACACCAAGATCAGACACTTGACTCAATGGGATTGCACTATCAGCACCGCCATGTGCGACTAAAATAGGTGCATTTAGGTTATTGTAATTTTGTCCTTCTGGCGTAGCTAACCCACCGTGAAAAGTAGCATAACCTTTTACTTCTGGCGCCTTTGCTGATCTCGCAAGTTCCAAGACAGCCGCTCCTCCAAAGCAATATCCCATCACAACCATCTCATCTTTACTGAGCTTTTTAGATTCACTAATACCGGCTAGAATTAAGCTGCGCATTTTTTCACGATCTTTATATAACTTTCCTGTCTCTTCTTTTTTCGCCTTGGTTTCAGTAGGACGGTTGCCTTCGCCGTATAAGTCAGCAGCGAAGGTGTTATAACCTTGTTTGGCGAGCATATCTGCACGTTTTATCTCATAATCTGTTAGTCCATCCCAATCATGGATAAGTAGTACACTACCCTTTGACTCTCCCTGTGCTTTAGCAAAGTAGCCTTGGTAATTTTTACCGTCAACTTGATAATTTACTTGCTGTGCAGCAGCTGGCAAGCTCACTAATAAACTTAACCCTAAACCTAATCCCAATGCTTTCATTGTCTATACTCCATTTGATGTTATAGGTAGCAAACGTAATAAGCAGATTAATATTTTTACTAAAAAATATTTAATACTGACAACAATTGTTCACTACCACTAAATTTAGCAGGTGTTGTAAAAATTACCTGATTAAAACACTCAGATATAACCTCAGTACGTTTTAGGACTTTAAAAGATCATCTTTTCTGTAAAAAAATATAGAAAAACGATGCGCTGAAGATACATCTAACGTGTCAGCATTCTTTACAGAATTTTTTTATCTTGTTATTGCTAATATAAAGTTTGTTGTATTTCAATGTGTTGCTTGTTTGGTGTGTTTCTTGCTTGGTAATTTAATACGTCAGAAATTTATACTTCCCTTAGGAATAAAAATGAAAAAATATATCTTTAGTATTGGTGTTTTAGTACTGCTTAGCGTGAGCCAATTTGCATCAGCAAGCTTAATCATTGTATCAAAAATCGTAGTGACGCCATCTAGTCTTAATGCGCAAGGTTGGTTACAAGTTTCAGAAGTCGTGGCAACGCAGACTGGTACAGGTAATGATGTCGCGTTAACAACTGCTGGTGCGACAGCTACAGGTTCATCAAACTGGCCAAACTCAAGCCCTAATTATGCCATTGACGGTATTTCACCAGCAGGTTACCCAAATATTTTCCATTCTTACGAAAATGACGGTAGTTCGTTTTTAAATATCTTTTTAGCTGCACCTACTGAGTTGGATTCATTGACTTTATTTGGACGTAACAACTGTTGTTCAACTCGTGATATTTTTGATATCGCATTATATGATATGGCTGGCGGACTTTTGTTTGAAGCTGAAGGCTTAGATGCAACTGGTGCTGCTCATCGTGTTGATGTTTCATTTGCTAATGTAGCGGTTCCGGCACCAGCATCTGTTTTCATGATGGTATTTTTATTATTAGGTTTTGGTTTTTATAATAAAAGAAATCGCTAATTTACGACCTATTAACCGCATATTCAGCTCATCTTATTAAATGAATAAAACCGAACCTCCCGCGGAAGTTCGGTTTTTTTATACTTATTATTTAACCTTAAAAGAACAATACCATTCACACATACACACATAGTGTGTGATTTAAATTTTGCATAGGAAAACGTCTTCATTCGAGAAGTGCTTTTTAATCAGTAAAAGAGATCGGCTATTTACTGTAATTGGCATAATGGATTGTTTTCGCTACTATATTATCCAACTATAGTCATGTTAAAAACCGCTACCTACATTGAAGTAAAGGGCATTATCATCTTTGCTAAAGGCAATGTCTGCACCAATAAATAATCCATAACGGCGTGCAATTTGATAACGAAAACCGACACCATAGGCTTGTACGGTATTAGTTAGCTCTTCATTGTTAGAAAGCGTCATATCGGTTTTTGTTTCAGTAAAACCCGTGCCATAAAAGGTAGAAACTAGCCAGCGCGTATCGACTTTATAACTGACTTGTGACTGGATAGTGGCGATCGTATCGCCTTGATACCGATATGAGGGGATACCGCGTAATTTTACATAGGGTTTTACCGTTGGCGGCAAAAACGTATCGTCACTGTTAAAATACTGATAATTACCAGCAAAGGCTAATATCCATTGTTCTGCAAGAGGGATATATGTCTCTGCTTTGAGATCCAAATTTGAGTAGTTCCAGTCACTGCCTATTTTACTATCGTAAACCATATATTCTCCAGCAACAGAATAGCCTTCGGTAGGCAGGAATATATTGTTGCGCGTATCGTATATTGCGGTAAGACCGAGCCCAGAGGTGACTGCATCACTGCCTAGGGTGAGTGCCATTATACTATCAATCACTTTGTTATCTGAGCTGATAGTGCTTTTCCCTAACAGTTGTTTGGCTCCTAACATTAATGGTGTCTGTGCAATACGAAATTGGATATGCTGAACCCCTAAGATTCCCCGGGTTTCAGTGGCAAATTTAAAGGTGTTATTTGTGCCTCCAATACTGATGTCACTGTATATATCAAGGTTTGCTCTACCACCACCAACGCCACCTACATAACGAATTGAATCTTTGAACCATGAGCGTCGATGACCGGCAAAAGCAAACCAAGTACCGTTTTCTGTTCCTGCTGCTCCTGCCACGGTGACCGCGGGTGGTATTAACTGAGCACCACCATCGAGAGAAGTCAGAGCGAGTTGTTTGCGTTTTTCTTTATCTTCTTCACTCTCATGCAGAAATACACCTGCCACCCCAACTCCAAGCCCTACAGATGGCTCCGTGATGAGAATAGGAATAGGGAGAAAACCATAAGCATTTTCGGCAAGGTGATTACCAAGATCAAATTTACCATCAACGGGATCGGTAAATGAGGCAATAGCTGGAGACTGATACAATAGCGGTAAGATAAGCGCTGTCGCTAGTCGTTTATATTTTTTCATTAAACTCCTTTTAAATGATAATTCGTTCTAGTTCTGACCACCAAATGATTACGGCATCAGATAGCTTTTTGTGTAATTAAGGCGAAGAGTTTATTTCTAAGCCATTGATGTGCTTTACTTTTCTCTGTTCTTTTATGCCAAATCATATAATGCTCTAGCGGGTGTGTTGCAAATGGCAAGGTTAACGCTTGTAATTTGAATAATGGGGCATAAACGAGACTCATGCTTCGTGGGGCGACGCAGAGAATATTGCTATTAGAGGCGAGTGCTAAGCCTGAAATAATCGAATCGCAATCCGCCATTATTTGCCGCTCTTTTAAAGGTATTTTACTCACAGCAGTGATCCCATCGACACCTGTTCTACGCATCTTTAATCGTACATGCTCTGCTTCATAAAACTGCGATAATGAGATTTCCCCTTGAATAATATTATGTTTTTCACTGCAAGTGATAATGAGTTGGTCGCGATGAAAGTGTTTAGTTTGATAGGAAGGATGATTAACGCTTCCAAAATCAATGGCTAAATCAGATTGTTGTCGACTTAATTTTTCTAGTAATTGTGTTTGCGCGTTGGGGGCAAGCTGAAAATTAATACGGCAGGCACCCATTGTACTATCTGTATCGACGAGGGGTTGTAAAAGTAGCATCATGGGCTCTGTTACAAAGACATTGAAAGTACGTGGATGCTGAATATCAAAGCTTTTTAAATTATCCAGTGCATTATCAACCCCCACATATAATGGGCCAATATCATTGGCTAATTGCACCGCTACGTTGGTGGGCGCAATGCCTCTTCCTTCGCGTATAAAAAGTGTTTGCCCTAGCTGTTTACTCAGACGTTTTAATATGCCACTGACTGCCGGTTGAGTTGAGTCTAATGCTTCGGCTGCTAAGGTGATCGAGTTTAAACGGTATACCTCTAAAAACACCCTTAAAAGATTTAAATCAATCTGATTCGACGACATAAACATCTCATTTTATTATGTGTTGCATATAAAACACATTATATATTGTTATTTAATAGCTCGCCATAATCCCTCCATCAATACAAAACAGTGATTAATTAATCGCACAAACCCATAAGGTGGAAATTATGAAAAAATTCGCAAAGCTATCAACGATCACGTCAGTGATCCTTTTTTCAACATCGCTCATGGCACATGATCCGATGATGCAATACAACACCAAACAAACAGAAAGCAAAATTAAGAATACGGAAAAATTTGAATATCATGAAGGTGATACTTTAGATGAATATCTCGCATCGCAGCCAGAGGGTAAATTATATTCCACCGAGCAAGAGGTCTTATCGGTATTAATGGGTGGTGTTAATACGGGCGATTACCGCGATGCAACAAAAAGTGGCTGGAAAGAGGGGCTCATGTTTGAAGGTATCGCACCTTATGGAGACCATATGGTCTCCGGGGCAAACTGGTTCCCGCGTACCGAAGAGGTGCAACCGGATGAGATGCGTGTGACCTTTATGGGCACATCACCGATGATCCGCCCAGGACAAGCAAATACTTCTATCTATGTTGAACTGGGTAATGGTTCAAACTTTGTCTTCGATTTAGGTGAAGCATCCATTGCGAACTATGTGGCGGCCGGTGTCGCGCTTAACGAGCTCGATCATATCTTCATTACACATTTACATGTTGATCATTACGGCTCATTACCTTATCTGTACCAATTTGGTGGCTGGAATGGTCGTTGGGAAAAACCGTTAAACATCTACGGTCCAAGTGGTGCAACACCTGAGTATGGTACTCGTCATATGGTAGAGGGGATGCAGCAGATGCTTAACTGGCATACCGATGCTTTTGATGTATTCCCTGCCGGTAACGACATTGTTGTTCATGAGTTTGACTTCCGTGATGATGGCGGCGTGATTTATGACCAAGATAACGTACAAGTGATCCACTGGCGTCGTAGTCATGCAAAAGATGGGGCGTCGGGTTACCGTTTAAATTGGACGCAAGATGATGGACGCGTATTGTCATTTGTTTGGACGGGTGATGGTCGCCCAACCGAGCTTGATTTGAAATATGCAAAAGGGGCAGATCTGTTTATTACAGAGTTACAAACTGAGATTTTTGGTGTGTCATCGATTATCCAAGGTGTGCCACCGTTTTTAGCACGTTACACCGTTGATACGCATCACACACCGGCTTATGCTGCTGGTTATGTTGCAAATGAAGTGCAGCCACGTTTATTCATGACAACACATATGACCTTTGACCCATATTTAAATGAAGAAACGGTAGCAGAGGTACGACATCATTGGAAGGGGCCTTATCACTTTGGTGCGCCAGACGGTATCGTTGTGAATATGACCAAAGACAATGCTTGGGTTCGTGAAGGCATCTTGCCTGACTTCCCTAATGCTCGTGCACCGCAATTTGATATGGCTGATGGTTCAGAGTTCCGTATCCCATTGCCCAAAAATTCGCGTGAAGATATTCAAGAGCAAGAGATCCGTGATTTAGAGATTGATCCAAAACTGTACTACCCAGAGGGCTATATGCCTGAACTCATGACTGAGTGGCCTGTTGATCGCGATATCGTGATCCCTGCTGAAGACGTGCCAAAAGCAATGAAAGAGGGCATGAATACGAAGCAAGAGTATATGGATAGAATGCGCGAGCACCACAACTTAGAGCGTAAATCGGTAACACGTCCGACAGAGCCGGGCAAAGGTGCTGGTACAGATAAATAATGCGACAGCAATAGTGACAGTGGGGAACCTATTCCCCACTTATCAATATATTAGAGACATGAACATCTAACAAAAATTTGGAGTTTATTATGAAAAAATCAATATTAACGGTCATCATCTTAAGCCTGCTATCAGGTAGCGCTTTTGCTTCGCAAAATAAAAGTGCTATCTCAAATGCACAGGACTATCAGCCTGGTGCAATGAACAATAAAGATCGTTTGGCGGATATTGACCCTAACTACGAGTTAACGATGCCATCAGAAAAACCCGGCTACACGCAATACGATAACCCATATATGTCAGAAAAAGGGACCTATTCAACCTATGTGAAGCCAAACCCTAATGATGAAATACACGTTGCAGATAAAGGATCTTTAAAAGTGGTGCATGGCCAAGGGGGCACGATTATTACTGAATATACCACTAAGAATGGAGAGAACAGTTTTACGGTAATGTGTGGTTACACCTCTGGCCCTGCTTATTGGGCAGACAGCAAACCAGCGCAGGTATGTAAAGATGCACAGGCACTGGCGATAGCGTTAAAAGCAAAGGGCGAGTGGAAAGTTAATCCAATGGCGCACTCCATACCCCCTGCGAAAATTACCGCAGAATCATCTTTATAACTTTAGTGCCTAGCGAGCAGATCAATTACAACAATAAAAGGTGGAACTAATATGAAACGATTAACAACGCTATTTATCAGTACATTATTACTTAGTCCGGCACTCTTATTTGCGTCAGAGCATGGCCATAGCCACAACCATTTCAGTCCAACACTAGAGGCTACTGGTAACGATATTATCAGTTTAACGGTGTGCTATAAAAATGGTTATTTAACTGACCAAGACCAAGAACCGGCGTTTAAAAACTTAATTAAACATACCGGAGCGACTGGAGAAGAGCTAGGTATGTTCTATATGGACAGCTTAGGGGCGAAGGCAGAAATGATTATGTCAGATGATAGCAGTCGCGCCCTGTGGAGCGAAGATTTTTGCAGTGAGTTAACGGCGACTTACTTAGATGAAAACAAATTACAGCAAAAAATAGCACAGCATGCCACTCACCATGATGTTCACCATAGCCATGATCATCATAATCATGATCACGGAGAACACAAGCAAAACAGATTGTCTGCAGAGATGCTTGAGGAAGATGTAGCACGCGGACGTTTATTAAGTATCAATTAACGGTTCCACCTAATGGGGGCAGGGTTTCGGCTCTGTTCCCATTTTCTTCATGTATCAATTCAGCATTTCGGTAACACTTTGAGTATCCCTAGCGCTTTATTCAAAAATCCCCTCTATCACCTTTAAATTACGATTTACTTCATTGTTGCTTTACAGTAAGAAATTAGGCGTGATAATAGCGAGCCTAATACCATCAAGATACTTATTATCAATGGTGGGGCGGTTTACTTACGTTTTATTACTCAAGATGAATAAGCATGAATAAAGATACACATTTACAGCCACTGCAGGAGGATATCCTCTCCTTTGCCGATAGGTTACATAAATCAGGTTGTGCACCTCGCTCGGTTGCTAAATATACACAAGCTTATGCGCAGAAAAAGCAGGTTGAGTTGTCTATTGACGTGACGCCCACCAAAATGATCACGGTTTTTGAAGGTGAGCATCAGCGTGTAGTTATACAGGATAAAAAACCGCCATCAGTAAATTTACGTGATTTAATTGCAACCCTGTCATGTTTATCCGATGACAGACCATATTGTGATGCCAAAAGTTATTCAAACAGTACGTTATGCATCGCTAATATATTGATGCCTCCCTGTTATCTAATGCTGGTGGGTAGCACCTATATAGCGGTAATGATTGCAGCTTTATTAGGCTTTATTGCTTGGGCAGCACAAAACCTATTAACCGGAGAGCGAGCCATATTAGTGGAGTTTTTTGTCGCACTTTGCGCCAGCTTTACTGTGGGGTTGTTAGCATCGCAGTTGCCCGAACTGCCCATATTAGCGTTATGTATCGCCTCTATTGTCTTGTTTATTCCGGGCTTAACGGTGACCAATGCATTGATGAGTTTAGCCATTAACGATTTTCGTTCTGGTATTGAATTATTGGCACAAAGTGCGCTGGTGGGAATAAAAATATTTATTGGCGTGGTACTCGGATTAAGTTTATCGAAACTGCTTGTTGATTATACAGCTGCGACTAATTTCGTTAATGAAATTCCATTAGCCTTGCACATTATGGCTTTAATCGTGATTTCGATAGGTGTCGGTATTATTTTTAATGCCAATTTTAGCGATATTATTATCGGATTGCCGGTTGCTGCTGTTGGTATGTGGGGACCCCATTGGTTTACTTCTGATTGGGTGATCGGCACGTGGATAAGTACCATGATAATTACCCTTTACGGTCTACTTGCTGGGCGTATCCGTAAAGTACCCGCGTTGGTATATATCATTCTCGGTATTATTGTTTTAGTCCCAGGTAGTCGTATTTTGGTGGGGGCGAGTGAGTCTTTCTTTGCAACGGCCATTTTACCGATCCCTAATATTGGTTTGTCGGCACTATTAATGTTTTGTGCGATTGTAGCAGGGCAGATAATGGTCTATTCCATTTTCAGTGAACGTTTCTTTTCCAGCATCAAAAGTTAAAACTAAAAAAGCCTGAAGGTGATATGCATTCAGGCTTTTTAATGAGCTGCGTTAGCGACTTAACCTAGCCTTTATAAAGCTTAGGGTTAAACAGATCACGTAACCAGTCGCCTAATAAGTTGATCACTAATACCAGTGAAACTAAAACAATCCCCGGGAAAATAGTGATCCACCATGCACCAGAGAAGATATATTTAAAGCCGATACTGATCAGTGCGCCTAATGAAGGTTGATCAACCGGTAGCCCTAGTCCTAAGAACGATAGCGCCGCTTCAGACATGATGGCATTAGCAACCTGCACCGTTGAGATCACCAAAATAGGTGATAAACAGTTCGGAAGAATATGACGGAACATAATACGCCCTGCTTTAAACCCCATAACCTGCGCAGCTTCTACATACTCCTTCTGCTTTTCTGCGAGTACTGAGGCTCGAATGGTACGTGCATATTGAGGCCACTCAGCAACCCCAATAATGACCACTAACATGATCACAGCATATTCACTAAAGAACTCCGCGCCAAAACTAGCTTTGAAAATGGCTGAAACAATAATTGCCACCATCATGGTCGAAAACGACAATTGAACATCTGCAAAGCGCATTAAGAAACTATCGATACGTCCACCAAAATAACCGGCAGACAAACCAATAATCGTACCAAGAACAAGTTGTACCCCCACTGCTAAAAATCCGATAGTCAGTGATAAGCGAGAACCATATAAGATAGTGGAAAGAATATCGCGACCTTGATCATCCGTACCTAATAGAAAACGACTATCACCATCTTCCATCCAGCTAGGGGGTAATTCAGAGTCCATGATATCGATCACCATAAGGTCATAGGGGTTGGTTGGCGATAGTAGTGGTGCAAATAGAGCTGCTAGAAAGAAAGCTAAAAATAGCGCAAAGCTGACCATTGCCACTTTGTCTCGTTTGAAATGATAAATAAAATCTGATTTTTTGAGCTTCTGCCAGCGTGTTGGCATCAGATTATCAGAGGTATTTGGCACGCTGTTATCCATGTTGGTGTTCTCCATGATTATGCCTCTTTGCCAGTAATATTAACGGTTGGATTGATCACTCCGTATAACAGGTCAACGATAGTATTAGTGATCACAAAAATTAAGCCTACAAAAATAACGTAAGCGGTGATCAGCGGGGTATCAACACGGTTAATAGCCTCTAAAAATAGAAAGCCTGTACCTGGCCATTGGAAAACGGTTTCAGTAAGAATGGTATAAGCAACCATGGTACCTATTTGAACACCACCAACGGTTAGTAATGGGAGCATGGTATTTTTCAGCGCATGCTGATAATACACCTTATTCATTGGCAACCCTTTGGCGGTAGCAAATTTCACATATTCTGAGCTTAATGACTCAAGCATTTCAGATCTTACCAAGCGGATAAATAGCGGTAACATGATTGAAGCCAATGAAACGCAAGGTAACACCAAGTGTAACAAGCCATCTTTACTCAAGAAGCCTGTTTCCCAGCCTAATATATTCACTGTTTCTCCTCTACCATAGGAGGGGAGCCAATTGAGTTCGACTGAAAATATATACATTAGGATAATTGCAGTTAAGAAAACCGGAACAGAGATACCGATACTGCTAAGTGCCATGATTACCTTAGTCCAGATGCTTTTAGGGTGAATGGCGGAATACACGCCAAGGGGGATAGAGACGGCAATAATGATTAACGCTGCGCCAAATACTAACTCTAAGGTCGCTTGTAATTTATCTAAAATCACTTCGGTGGCGGGGCGTTTGAAAAAGTAAGAGTTGCCTAAATCACCCTGAAGGGCGCTACCTATAAAGCGAGTATATTTAGTGAGATAGGGATCATTTAAACCAAGCTCTTCACGTAACACTTGGCGCTCCTCTTCAGAAACAGATTGTCCAACCATTTCTCGCAGTGGATCTCCGAGGTTATCTTGAATTGCAAAGGCGACTAAGCTAATCACAAACATTACAACTAAAGCTTGAAAAAGTCGCTTAACCAGAAAGGTAAACATGGGGGATTCCTACATATTAATAAAAAGTAAAAGTACATGAGCGGACAAAGAGACAAGCAATAAAAGTTAACTTATCTCTTTGTTGCTTTAAGGTTATTTCACAACTAAATCGCCAAAGTATGGAAAGTTCATTGCGTTAACGATAGGTGAAATTTGTAGATTAGATTTTGCGCCCCATGCAAGGTTTTGCCAGTGTAGTGGAACAAATACAGCATCGTTATAAAGGATCTGCTCGACCTCTTTTAACATCTCCGAACGTTTGCTCGGATCTGTTTCAGCATTGGCTTTATTAACTAAGGCATCTAATTTAGGGTTCGCGTAGTGACCACAGTTATATGCACCTTTGCCAGTTTCTGCATCACGAGTCATGGTTAAAAATTCAGAGAAGTTAGCTGAATCTTCGGTATCAGCATGCCAACCAATCATCATCATATCTGCTGAACATTTATCAAACTCAGGCCAATATTGCGCTTTTGGCATCGTTTTAAGATCTACCTTAATGCCAATTTTTGATAGCATTGACGACGTTGCTTGTGCAATTTGTGCATCGTTAACATAGCGGTTATTGGGTGCCATCATAGTTAAGTTAAAGCCTTTTTCGTAACCTGCCTCTTTCATGAGGGCGCGTGCTTTTTTAAGGTCGTAACGTGGCACTAAATTCTCATCATGGCCTGCATAACCTGTCGGGCTTTGTTGGCCTGCAGTGGTTGCAAAGCCTTTCATTATTTTCTTAACAATACCTTCGTTATTGATAGCATGGACAATGGCTTGACGAACACGTACGTCTTTTAATGCTTCATTGCTGTTTTGATTCATTTGTAAAGTTATGACACGTGTGCCTGGAACGGTTGTTAATTCAATTCCTTTTGTTTTAATTACACGTTTATGATCGTTCGGTGCAACAGGGTGAATTAGATCTACACCGCCTGACAGCAGGGCTGCAACGCGTGTTGCATTTTCTTTGATAGGCACCATTGTTAATTTATCAACATTACCTGGTGATTTTTTATCCCAGTAATTATCAAAACGTTCAAATACCACTTTGATACCCTGCTCACGAGAAGTGACAATAAAAGGACCTGTACCTGATACGTTAGTTGATGCGAATGAGTTACCATGCTTTACGATAATTGCTTTATCTTTTCCGTCAATTTCCCCCGAATAGAATTTACTGTCCATTGGGAAAATGTAGGTCGCAGTTTGTAATACTAACGGGTACGGTTCAGTAGAGATAATTTCTACTGTGTAATCATCAATTTTTTTAAGTTCTTTATAAGGTGAGAAAATGGCTTTGTAATCACCTGATTTTTTTAAGCGGTTAAAGGTCCATACAACATCATCTGCGGTTAATTTATTACCTGAATGGAAAGTAACATCTTTGCGTAGTGTAAAACGGAAGGTTGTATCATCAACACGCTCCCATTTCTCAGCAATACGTGCTTCAAAGTTAAACGCTTTATCAAAACGTACCAATGGATCAAATAACATATGAGACATCTGCATTACACCACCGGATAGCTGCTCATGTGGATCAAGGGTTACTGGATCTGAGTCATAAGCAATAGTGATATCGGCAGCCGTTGCTGAAAAGCTTAAACCTGTTGCAAGTAATGCTATTGCTAGCTTTGTTTTCAAAAGTTTCATCCGTTTATTTCCTTTAATATCAAGTGAATTGTTTATAACGCTGTGCGTAAGCCTTTAAACTCTGGCATAAGCGAGACGAGGTGTTGGCTGTATTCATGTTGTGCATTGGTAAAGAGTTGTTCGCTGTCACTGACCTCCACAAGTTGCCCTTGGCGCATCACGCCAATTCGATCACAAACCTGGCGAATAACAGGGAGATCGTGGCTGATAAATAACATAGTTAAATTTAATTCATCCTGTAGATCTTTAAGTAGGTTTAAAATTTGAGCTTGCACTGAAACATCTAAAGCAGATGTTGGTTCATCACAGATAAGTAGGCGAGGACGAGTCGCCAATGCACGTGCTATTGAGATTCGTTGACGCTGGCCACCAGAAAATTCATGTGGGTATTTTACTCCTGCCATTCTGCCTAGGCCGACGTGTTCAAGTAGGTCAAATACAATTTTCTGAATCTGGTGCTCAGAAGAGGCTAATTTATGGAATCGAATCGGCTCTGCAATAATATCGTAGATCTTCATACGTGGATTCATTGAGGTGTAAGGGTTTTGAAAGACCATTTGCATCTGGCGCCTTATTGGACGGCGTTGTTTTTCTGACTTTAATGCGGTCAAATCGATCCCCTCAAAAGTGATTACTCCTTCATTTGGTGGGTAAAGTCCTGCAATGACACGTGCGATGGTTGACTTTCCTGAGCCTGATTCGCCAACTAAACCAAAAGTCTCACCTTCGTTAATAGAAAAACTAACATTTTTATTTGCTTGCACATATTCGCGTTTACTTTCAAAAAATGAGTCTTTAGTAACAAAACGTAGGCTGACATTTTCGACATTGAGAAGTGGCCCGCTATAGTCGCGCTGATCTTGGCTTTGTCCTAACCAGTGATTTTTAACATCTAGTTTTTCAAGCTCATGGGCTTCTTCAATATAACTAACTAGCGGAAAACGGCCTAGTTTTATATCTGATCGTGGTACCGCTGAAATTAAGCTGCGTGTATATTCATGCTCAGGTGAGCCCAATACTTGCCTTGTAGTCCCAAATTCAACTAAATCACCACGGTACATTACTGCTACACGATCGGTAACGTTGGAGACAACGCCCATATCATGGGTAACGAGCATACAGCCGACTTGTTTTTCGATACATAAATTTCGAATCAGGGTGAGAATTTGATCTTGAATTGAAACATCTAATGCAGTGGTTGGTTCATCGGCAATAATAAGATCTGGTTCACCTGATAGCGCTATTGCAATCACCACACGCTGACGCATGCCACCTGAAAATTGATGAGGGTATTGTTTAATACGTAACTCGGGTTCTGGGATACCGACTTGCTCCATTAAGCTGATTGCACGCCCCATAGCCTCAGTGTTGCTCATACTTAAATTAGCATGGATCGTTTCAAGTAACTGTTGCTCGACGGTAAATAGTGGATTTAATGATGTCATTGGATCTTGGAAAATAAAGCCGATTTTATTACCGCGAATTTGGTGCATCTGCTCAGTATTTTTACCAGAAATAGTCTCGCCATTAAGGAATACATCACCGGCAGCGATAATACCAGGAGGGCTAAGTAGATCGATTATCGCATTACCGACGGTGGACTTACCTGCGCCAGATTCACCGACTACACCCACTATTTCACCACGTTCAATATTAAAAGAGAGGTTTTTTACCGCGGTGTGAGTACCAAAACGTGAAGGATATTCAATACGAAGGTTTTTTACTTCCAATAAAGACATTAAGTGGATCCCTGAAATTACTTAAGTGCTGCACTAATTAATAAAATTTAAACGATTATTACTGATGAATAGTTATTCAATATTTTTGCATATAACAAAAAGTTATAAGTGAATGAAGTTATATTAGACCAACAAATAGCGCTGAACAATTAATGAAGATGATTTTTGGCTACGACTTCAAACTATTAAATGTTCTCTGTATGGTTCATTTTTATTGATGTTTTATTCTGAGAAGTGTTTTTTTTATATTTTAAACGCATTTGTGAATGAGTTTAAAATTCACTCTACACGCTAAAAAATTGTTTTGTTTTTCTTTTTCTTATTCCTTTTGGTTATATCTTTTTGGGGGGGATTAATTTTCTTTATTTGATGTTTTTTGCGTGCAGGGATGAGTGTATAACCTAGCCATGTAAGTTTTTTATTTATGGATTATTTTTAATTAAAACAGAGGGAAGTTTATGAAGCGTTTATTTTTGTGTTTTTATAAGTAGATAAAAAAGGCCTCCAAAGAGGCCTTAATCACAATTAACGTGAAGCTTATGCTTCTTGCAAGATGTTTAACATACGACGAAGTGGCTCTGCCGCACCCCATAGTAATTGGTCACCAACAGTAAATGCACTCACGTATTCTGGGCCCATTGCTAGTTTACGAATACGGCCAACAGGGATACTTAGCGTACCAGTTACTTTTGCAGGTGAAAGATCAGAAACAGTTGCATCACGTTCATTTGGAATCACTTTTACCCATTCATTATGAGATGCTAGGATGTTTTCAATCTCTGCAACTGAAACATCTTTCTTCAATTTCATGGTGATCGCTTGACTATGACAGCGCATTGCGCCAATACGTACACATAATCCATCGATAGGTGTTTGGTTATCGCTTGTGCCTAAAATCTTATTTGCTTCAACCTGAGCTTTCCACTCTTCTTTTGATTGACCAGAAGGCATTGGTACATCAATCCAAGGGATTAGACTACCTGCAAGTGCCGCACCAAACTGATCCGTTGGTAAGTCATCACTACGAAGATGCTCCGCAACCTGTTGGTCTATCTCTAAGATAGCAGAAGCAGGATCAGCAAGCTTGTCAGCGACGACATCTTTAATCGAACCCATTTGGCTGATTAGTTCACGCATATTACGTGCACCAGCACCAGAAGCAGCTTGGTAAGTGTGCGGTGTTACCCACTCAATTAAATCGGCTTCAAATAGACCACCTAATGCGATTAATAGTAATGAAACCGTACAGTTACCGCCTACATAGGTTTTTACACCATCTTTTAGGCCCTGTTGAATAACGTTTTTATTAACAGGATCTAATACGATGATGGCATCATCTTTCATGCGTAATGAAGAAGCTGCATCAATCCAGTAACCGTTCCAACCGCTTTCACGCAGTTTTGGGTAAACTTCGTTAGTGTAATCACCACCTTGACAGGTAATGATAATATCCATTTTCGCAAGATCGTCGATTGCAAATGCATCTTTTAATGTATCGGTTGGTTTTCCAATATCTGGTGATGCTAGACCCACTTGAGAGGTGGTGAAAAACACAGGCTCAATCGTTGCAAAATCATTTTCATCACGCATTCTTTGCATAAGCACAGAGCCAACCATACCGCGCCAACCAACTAAACCAACTTTTTTCATGGGACTAACTTCCTTAATAGTATTTGAGTATCCGGTCATCTATTAACCGTACGTTAAACTTACCATTAACTACTTTACTCTGGCTAGTTTTTTGACTGATCTAAATTAATAAAAGTGCAGGAAGAGGTGGGATAAGTGGTGAATGCTTGCTATTAGCGGTCATCCTATTTTTAAAGGAGACCGCTCAGGCTTCGCGCTAGAAATAAATCGAAAAATTTAATCGTAAATAGTAGGGATTGGTTGACGCTTATGTTGAGTGCGTTGATAGATAGCAATGAGTTTATCTTCAATCTCCTGCGGTACCGTTTTTCCCTCTAAAAAATCATCAATTTGGTCGTAGGTCATGCCCAGTGCAATTTCATCTTCTAGCTGAGGTTTATCCTCTTCTAAATCGGCAGTCGGGGCCTTTTCAACTAATAATGCTGGCGCGCCAAGATGTTTTGCTAGGGCACGTACTTGACGTTTGTTAAGGCCAAACAAAGGGGCTAAATCACAAGCTCCATCACCATGCTTAGTGTAAAAGCCTGTAATGTTTTCTGCGCTGTGGTCTGTACCGACGACTAAGCCACCTGTTAATCCCGCTATTTCATACTGTGCAATCATACGCATACGTGCTTTTACATTGCCCTTAACGAAGTCTATGTTGGCATGAGTGGCAAGAGAGGCTGAGCTTGTCTGCAAAGCAGAAAGAGTGTTCTCATGAATGCCATCTGCACCAGACTGGATATTCACACTGACACTATGCGAGGGTTGGATAAATTGTAATGCAAGTTGTGCTTCATCTTCATCTTTTTGGATTGCATAGGGTAGACGCACTGCGATAAATTGGTATTGTTCGTTATTCTCTGAATCATTGAGTTGCTCAACGGCTAACTGGCATAAACGCCCAGCAGTACTAGAGTCAACGCCACCGCTAATGCCAAGCACTAAGGTATGGCAATAAGCTTGTTGTAGTTTACTTTTAATGAAATCGATGCGAGTTTGAATTTCAGATGCGACATCAATTTCAGCAAGCACGCGCATCTCTTTTAATATTTGTTGTTTCATTAAACTAGGCCTATTTTGAATGTTTGAGCACATATCTTATCCTTAATGTGCTAAATAATTAATAATAAACAGAGAGAAATGTTATTTATTTGCTGTTTGCTATTCGCAGTTGATTGTTTATTCGTTAAAATACCCTTTTTTTTTCTCATTATATGGAATCCACATTATGGCTTTAAGTGTTGTTATTCTTGCCGCTGGTAAAGGCACGCGCATGTGCTCACGTCTTCCTAAAGTACTGCATAAAATTGCAGACAAACCGATGGTACAACACGTTATTGACACGGTAAAAGGTGTTGGTGCAGAAAATATTCATTTAATTTATGGTCATGGTGGCGATCAAATGAAAGAGGCGATCACTGAACGTCGTCTTAATTGGATAAAACAAACAGAGCAATTAGGTACTGGCCATGCAATGCAAATTGCCCAGCCACATTTTAGAGAAACTGAAAAAATTCTCATGGTATACGGTGATGTTCCTTTGTTAACTGCGCATACCTTGCAACAATTAATTGATGTTCAACCAGAAGGAGGCATTGGATTATTAACTGTTAAGCTGGATGATCCAACTGGTTACGGTCGTATTGAGCGTGTTGATGGTGATGTAAGTGCAATTATCGAACAGAAAGATGCAACACAAAATCAACGTGAAATTAAAGAAGTTAATACTGGAATTTTAGTCGCTAATGCACGTGATTTACGTCGTTGGCTACCAGCATTACGTAATGATAACGCCGCCGGTGAATATTATGTGACGGATATTATTAAAATGGCACACCAAGAGGGGCGTGTTATTGGTGCTGTCCACCCAAGCAGTACGGTAGAAGTAGAAGGGGTTAATAACCGCTTACAACTTTCTAAACTAGAGCGTGCTTATCAACGCTTAGAAGCTGAAAAACTGTTGCTACGCGGTGTTATGTTACGCGATCCTGATCGCTTTGATTTACGTGGTGAGCTAACTTGTGGCCAAGATGTTGATATCGATATTAATGTTATTATTAAAGGTAATGTTAACTTAGGCGATGGTGTTGTTATTGGTGCTAACTGTATTTTAATTGATTGTGATATCGAAAATAACGTTGAAATTAAGCCGAACTCGATCATTGAAGGTAGCCGTATTGGCGACAACTCAACCATTGGGCCTTTTGCGCGTATTCGTCCTGAAAGTGTCATCGAAAAAAATGTGCATGTTGGTAATTTTGTTGAAATTAAAAAATCTACTTTAGGTAATGGTACTAAATGTGGTCACTTAAGCTATTTGGGTGATAGTACGTTAGGACGTAACGTGAATATTGGTGCAGGAGTAATTACTTGTAATTATGATGGCGCTAATAAATACCCAACTAAAATTGGCAATGATGTGTTTGTTGGTAGTGACTGTCAACTTATTGCACCAGTTTCTATTGGTAATGGTGCAACAACAGCTGCAGGAACAACCATTGTGAATGATGTACCTGAAGATGCATTAGCGGTTGCTCGAACGAAGCAACGTAATCTGAATAATTGGAAACGCCCTACTAAAAAATAACGTGAGCGACTTTTATTTCGGCATAAGCCCAATCAATTGATTGGGCTTTTTTTTGTTTTAATTTTAAAGCGCTACTAATAGCAAACGACATAAATTGCTTCTAAGAAAAATGATGGCTTGATTAGAAAGGTTTAAAGCAGACGAGATAAAAGAGAAAATAAACAATAAAAAAAGCCACTCTATTAATGGGCCTTAAATAGAGTGGCTAAGGATCTTCAAAACGAAGAAAAAATTTTGCTAACTCAAATGGGTACTTTTATTAGCGCCAGGTAATAATCGCAAGGATAGTGGCTAAATAATAGTGCTTAGGAGGTTGAAAATCATCAGTTGAGTTTGTTAGTTATTTAAAAACAATAAGTTATGTTTATGTGTAGGTTATGTTTCTATCATAGAGCAGTGTTTCTTGATGATATTAGTCTTTTCGCTAAACTGAAACTTTATTTTCTTTAAAAACAGTGTGTTATGTTTTTATTGGGTGTATTAGAATCAGTTGAATGGATCTTGGGATAAAAAAAAGGAAGCTTAAAAGCTTCCTTTTATGGTTCGATTAAAATGAAAAACTAATCTTTTTTGATGTTTAGTTGGCGCTTACAAACATATACACCTTCAAGATGTTTCATTGTTTTTTCTGGCATCCCTTTTGGCAATTCAATGGTCGAGTAATTATCATTTAATTTGATATCACCGATAAAGCGGCTGTTAATATTCGCTTCATTTGCAATTGCACCAACGATGTTTTTAACTTGTACACCATGTGAACGGCCAACATCTAAACGGTATGTTTCTAACTCAACGTCTGTTGGGCGGCCACGGCCGCGAGGTTTGTCACCACCGCGCTCTGAACGATCTCCACGATCACCACGAGAACGGTCGTTACGTCCACGGCCACGATCATTGCGATCACCACGGTCAAAACCACGATCGTTTGAGCGAGGTTCTACAAATTTCTCTTCTACAGGCTGCAGTGGTTTTTCTTTTTGTGCTAAGAAAAGTAGTGCGGCAGCAAGGTCTAAATCATCGATCTCGGTATTGTTTTCAATTTGCTCAAACAAAGTGCGGTAGAACGTTAAGTCTTCACTTTCACAAACTGAGAATAGTTTTGTTTGGAAGCTTTCAATACGTGTTTTAGTAACTTCATCACGTGTTGGTAAGTCCATGATAGTGATCTCTTGACGCGTCGCACGTTCAATCGCTTTTAATAGGCGACGTTCACGCGGTGCTGCAAATAAAATCGCTTTACCTTTACGTCCTGCACGGCCTGTACGACCAATACGGTGAACGTAAGATTCGGTATCTGTTGGAATATCGTAGTTAACTACTAGGCTTAAACGCTCAACGTCAAGACCACGTGCCGCAACATCTGTTGCCACTAAAATATCTAAACTACCTGACTTAATACGTGCGATTGTGCGCTCACGTGTCTGCTGGTTCATATCACCGTTTAATGCTGCGCTGCGGTAACCACGTGCTTCTAAGCGCTCTGCTAACTCAACCGTTGCAGTCTTAGTACGTGCAAAGATGATTGCGCCATCGAACTCTTCTGTTTCTAACATACGTGTTAATGCATCAAGCTTATTAACACCACGTACAATCCAACATTTCTGTTCGATGTTTTCAACAGTAGACGTTTTTGCTTTGATCTTCACTTCTGTTGGGTTGTTCATGTAACGTTTAGTAATACGTTTAATTTGATCTGGCATTGTTGCAGAAAACAATGCTGTTTGATGCTTTTCAGGCATATCTTTCATGATCGTTTCAACGTCATCGATGAACCCCATGCGTAACATTTCATCTGCTTCATCAAGCACTAATGCGTTCAGCCCAGAAAGGTCTAATGTTTTTCGTTTTAGGTGATCCATAATACGACCAGGCGTACCAACAACAACCTGTGGGCCACGGTTTAGTTGTTTAAACTGAATGTTGTAGCTTTGGCCACCGTAAATTGGCATAACGTGGAAACCACGTAGATGACGAGAGTAGCTTTGGAACGCTTCTGCTACTTGAATCGCTAACTCACGTGTAGGTGCTAATACTAATACCTGTGGTTTCTTAATAGAAAGGTCGATATTTGCTAAAAGCGGTAATGCGAAAGCACCTGTTTTACCTGTACCCGTTTGTGCAAGGCCAAGTACATCTTCACCATTTAATAGGTGTGGGATTGTTTGTGCTTGGATAGGAGAAGGTGTTTCGTAACCCATTTCTGCAACGACTTGAATGAGTTCTGCAGGTAAGTTTAGATCGTTAAAAGTAATTGTTGTTTCTGTTGTATTTGACTCTGACATAGAGGCCTCATGATTTGTATAAATTCTGCGTTTTAGCGAAGCATAAACGCGTCAATTCAGCATATACCTACGTCACCTCAATCGTTCCAACTTATGTTGAAACCATTTAATAATTCTCGCGTGTTATTTAATAAAATGTAATAACGCGTAGTAGGTCTAATCTGAAGATTTCGTAATGATTCTTTGAATCTGAATACGAGGGAGGCGCATTCTACTCGATCTGTTCATAAAATGCTCGCGTTATTTGATGTTAACCACAAATTAGAAAGAATATTGACTATTTTTCTTGTTAATTCATCTGCTTTACACATTAACAGGCAACGAAATCGACTATTTGATGAGGTAGTAATGCTCATTAAAAAGCTCAATAGCAAGCTTAATCCCAATGCTTTCTGTATAAAGCGCCAAACTCGTGCCTGAATAACCATTTTGAGATAGTATGAAGCCTTAATAAGGAGAATCATTTGTCTACAGGTAATCAAAGGATAACCGTCACTCATGGTGTCGGGATGTTAGTCGCTGCTTTGCTCGGTTCGGGCGTTTTTATTATTCCCGCTATTGCCGCATCCATTGCAGGTAGTTGGTCATTATTAGCATGGTTGATTATGGGGCTACTCATTTTGCCAATTGTGTTTACCTTTGCCGCGCTAGGAAAACGATATCCACATGCAGGTGGAACGGCCTATTTTGCCCAGATTGCATTTGGCGATAAAGCTGCTCGTGTTGTTAGCTGGTTATTTATTTGGGTTGTAGCATTAGGCGCGCCAGTGATCGTTATCACTGCAGCTAACTTTTTAGTAAATGGCTTAACATCGATAGGTATTATTGAGCATGCATCATCAAAAATGTTATTCCTATGTGCATTATTAATGTTGTTTTTATTGCTCTTTTTTAATCTTTTTGGTTTAAAAGCGGCGGCTATTGTACAAACTCTATTGAGTGTTTGCATTGTCGGGTGCCTACTTTTTGTTTCGGTTAATAGTCAAGTGACACAACCTTTTCATCTTCCTGATACTCCTTTTCAATTATCTACCTTAGCACTCAGTGCCAGTTATATCCTTTGGTGCTTTTTGGGTATTGAGGCGATAGCCCATTTAGCTAATGATTTTAAAAATCCTCATCGTGACTTTCCATTAACGATTATCATCGGCATTTTTATTACCTTACTGGTTTATACTGTCATAAGTCTGAGTTTGTTGCAGATGAGTTTTTATGGGGATGAGCGTGAAAATCTAAACTCAGTGATCAGTTTAGTTAAATTAAGCTTAGGAGGAAAAGGATACATATTTGTCTCTTTTGCCGGATTTTTAACATGTTACATTTCAGTAAGCCTCTATTTTGTTGGCTTTTCACGGTTACTATCAAGCATGGCAAAGCAACAACAACTCCATGCTATGTTTGCCAAGGTAAATCGCTTTTCAGTACCCTATCTAGGTTTGATTTTTGCTGTATTGATGACGACGATAATGTTATTCAATTACCATTATTCAGGACTTGATCTGGAAGGATTAATTGCATACGCGAATGGACTATTTATTTTGATTTATCTGGCTGCATCAGTAGCGGGTATCAAGTTATTAAGCGGATACAATAAAAAGTTGGCTATAGTAGCGAGCCTAACCTGCTTGCTACTATTTATCTCCTTAGGTAGCCATGCTTGGTTTGCTGTAGGTCTGTTGCTACTTTTGATTTTTTATTATCGCGTTAAAAGAAAAAAGAGAAGCTAAGCTTCTCTTTCATCATCAACCTTGTTGGAGAGGATTCGTTACTTGTAGAACGAATGGTCTCCACTTTGATGCTCTGTAATATCACGCACAGCGTTAAGTTCGCCAGAGAACTCTTCAAGTAATTCTTTTTCAATGCCATCTTTAAGTGTTAAATCCACCTGAGAGCAACCATTACAGCCACCACCAAATTCAATAACAGCGACATGGTCTTCTGTTAATTCGATTAATTTTATAAAACCACCATGGCTTGCAAGTTGTGGATTGATTTGTACTTGAATAACGTATTCAACACGATCAATTAAAGGTGCATCATCTTTTACTTTACGCATTTTTGCATTAGGTGCTTTTAGCGTTAGCTGTGTCCCTGTTTCTTCTTCTACAAGGTCAATAAATGCCTCTTCTAAAAAGGGAAGACTTACCTCATCAACTAAAGCGTCAAAACCCTCATAGTTTAAACGTGTATCGCTTTCTTCAACCGCTTCGGGTGGGCAGTATGAAACACCACACTCTGCTTTAGGTGTGCCTGGGTTGATAACAAATATGCGAATACTTGTTCCCTCTTTTTGTGGCTCTAATAATTTGCGAAAGTGTGCTTCTGCACTTGGAGTGATCTCAATCATTGCTCTGCCTCTGTTTAATCTCGAGTGGTTTAGTAGGGTATTATAACGGGCATTGTGAACAAGAAGAAAGCAAAAAAATAATATACACCTGATTTGTTATCTGTGGCGTTAGGCATCCAATAAGTGATTGCTACCTATTTTTCTAATGCTGTCCGACTGACGCACCATACTGTGATGCTATTCACTTGCTGTTTTAGTAATGTTTTGCATAAGCTATTGGTGGTTGCTCCTGTTGTTACAACATCATCGATAACGAGGATATTTTTATCCTTCAATAGGTAACTTTCTCGCGTATTTGAAACAAAGGCGTTTTCGACATTTCTCTGTCGCTGTTTAATTGTCAGCCCCTCTTGGGGCGTTGTCAGTCTGTTGCGTGAAATCTGATGCGTGATAATAGGGATCTGTAATTGCTTATGTAGGCTGTCACAGATAATTTGCGCTTGGTTAAAGCCGCGTGATGTTAATTTTTTATTGTGCAGAGGCACGGCGAGTAGAAAATCAAATTGTGCAAGTTCACTGGCCGTGTATCGAGATAATACTGACTTAACAAGCAGGTTCGCCAGTAACTCACCTGCTATAAGCTGCTTTTGATATTTTAATTGTTTAATTAACGTTGAAAGTGGTTTGGTATAATCACCCAGCGCATGTACATGTTCAAAACGGTAGTCTTTATTCAGGCAGTCGCCACAGTATTCAGTTGTTTTAGCGAGGGGTAGGGCGCAATGTAAGCAGTAGTTCCGTTTTGAGAGGATCTTTTTTTCACAATGTAGACAGATAAGTTTACTATTACTCGGCAATGCGCAAATTAAGCATTGAGCGGGAAGGATTTGCTCAATAAGGCGGGTTGTCTGTTGCGCAATAAAATTGAAAATAATCAGAGATCCTTAAAGGGGAGTTGGCTGTGAGTATAGAACAATCGGTACATTGTGAGGTGGTAGGGCAAGGGCCCGCATTGGTTTTGTTACATGGTTGGGGCGTTAATCGTGTCGTTTGGCAACCCGTGGTAGAGTCATTGAGTAGCAAACACCAACTGTATCTTGTTGATCTTCCTGGTTTTGGTGACAGTGAACCATTAACTGAATACACGTTGCAGTCGATAAGTGAGGCTATTTTGCAAGTTGTACCAAAACGTGCGATTTGGTGTGGTTGGTCACTAGGCGGTCTGATTGCAACCTATGTTGCTATTAACTATCCCGCTCAAGTGAATAAACTTATTCAGGTAGCGAGCTCCATGAAATTTGTTAGTGAAGATGATTGGAGTGGTGTTGATGCTTCGGTTTTCGATAATTTTTTAGCTGGATTAAAATCAAACCCGGACAAAACATTAACGCGATTTATCGCTTTACAAGCGATGGGGTGTGCCAGTTCGCGTAAAGATAGTGTCACTTTTAAAAAGCTACTTACTGGAAGTAAAAAAGCGGAACAACAGGCGCTTATCGAAGGGCTACACCTATTAGCTCACTCTGATCTCCGCTCTGATTTTGCATCTATTACTGTCCCTTGCTTATCTTTATTTGGAGAGTTTGACAGCTTAGTTCCCTTGTCTACACAGAAAAAAACGTCTGAGATTTTGCCCAGCGTACAAACGCAACTATTTGAAAATTCATCACATGCGCCTTTTATCAGCGAAAATACACTATTTTGTCAGCGAGTACTTGAATTCACCAGCGCTTAAAAATTAACCGTTTTGATGTTTTTATGGTAGAATGTGCCATACTTTTATTGTCTCCTTTCATTTTTAAGTGGGGTTGTGTTTTATGGATGTTCGTTCTGCTTTTAATAGTGGCCTAGCTGGTTTCCAAGATGCATCTGTACAGCTGAGTAACGCAAGTTCTCGGATAGCCCAAGCGGGCATAACAGAAAAAAGTATCAACGATTCACAGCAAGCAACGGGGAGTAATTCCCCTCTCGCTGAGCGAGCATCCACCTCTGTCACTACTGAGCTTATTAATCTTAAGGTTGCTGAGTTTCAGGCGAAGGCTTCGGCAAAGGTGATAACAACGGCCGACGAGATGGTCGGAACACTTATTGATACAAGTGCGTAATTGTCATGGTAAATATTAATGCAGCCTTACCGACAACTATTGCAACTCCGTTTCATCCACCGACAGAGTCATTGCAACGTGATAACTTAATCAAGCCCGTAATCCCTAAAACAGAAGTTATCGCGTCTTACACTAAGCTTAGAGATCAAGAAGAAAAAGCGCAGTTTTCTGAAGAGGGGCGGAGCATTATTCAAGATGAAAATGAGCCGACCGATTCAGAAGCTAATAAAGAGCATCAACAGCAGCAATTCGCCGCACAAAATAGACGTTTAAAATTTTTTGCTAAAAACAGTGAAGAAAAGCAGGGGAGTGAAGCTAAAGCATTACAGATAGTGCAAGATCTAAAATTAACCATTTCTGTTATTCAGGAAAAATATAAACGTGCAGTAAGCCCTTTACCTGATCCAACCATAAAATACGCACTATAAAAAAGGCAATCACCAAACTTTTGAATGATTGCCCTATCAATTAACGATTAGCTAAACTTCGTCGTAATTAGTGGCAACTACCGCAGCATCCTTCTGGCGATGCATCCATCTTTTCTTTGACTTCATCATGGCTATGACCACCACAACACTCTTCACCTTCAGCATGTTTACTTTTATCGCCACCACAACATTCGTGATCGGCATGATCATGGCTAGAGCATGAACCCCCATGTTGATGAATGTGGCCATGTGCCAACTCTTCCGGTGTCGCTTCGCGAACAGCAACCACTTCACCAACAAACTGAAGTGCCATTCCTGCAAGAGGATGATTTGCATCGATGCTCACCATTTCATCGGTTACTTCTGTTACTTCAACAGTGCGTGGGCCTTGGTCTGTATCTGCTTGAAAAGACATGCCAACTTCAATGGTATCTACACCTTGAAAGAGATCGCGCGGTACTTGTTGTACTAAAGCTTCTTGAAATTCGCCGTAAGCATCTTGAGCTTCAAGTTTTACGTCAAACTTATCACCCACTTCTTTACCTGCTAATTCAGCTTCAAGGCCTGGTACTAAGTAACCTGCCCCCTGAATAAACTCAAGTGGTGCGCCATTTTCTGTGCTATCAAGCGCATTACCATCAACTTCTGCAACACCAAAGTGGATTGATACCACTACATCATTTTCAATTTTCATTCTATTTCTCACTGTTTTCCGCTGGGTCAAATACACCAATCATCTGTTCAAATTGGCGTGTTGCCGCTGATGCTTGTGTCGGTGTTTGTGCCTGTGTAAAACTACATGACACACATATTAATGTTTCTACCGCATTTTCTAGTGTCAGTGCAACGCTGTCAAGTGTGTTGCATTTAGGGCAACTAGCGCCTGCAATGAAACGTTTTTTATTTTTGGATAAGCTCATAAATTTTTCTGCCAATGAATCAATCACATCATAGTAATCAAATTAACTTTCATTACCAGTAGCTATGGCTCAACTTTATAAAATTCGTTATTATCCATCCCCCATTATTTCAGAGAAAGTTATTTATGATTGTTGCAAGTAATATCGAATTTATCCGTGGTGGTAAACCCCTATTAAAAGATGCCAGTGCAACAATCAATCCTCGTCAAAAGGTAGGGCTTGTGGGCGCAAATGGCTGTGGGAAGTCGAGTTTTTT
Organism: Psychromonas sp. psych-6C06; assembly: GCF_002835465.1. Classification (NCBI taxonomy): domain Bacteria; kingdom Pseudomonadati; phylum Pseudomonadota; class Gammaproteobacteria; order Alteromonadales; family Psychromonadaceae; genus Psychromonas; species Psychromonas sp. psych-6C06. Next base: position 43,440 of record NZ_PIZM01000016.1, read on the forward strand.
CACACTATTAAAACAAGAAACGCATGTTGATGGTGGTGATCTTACTATTCCACATCATTGGCGATTAGCGAGTGTGGCACAGGAAACCCCTGCACTTGATAAAAACGCCCTACAATATGTCATAGATGGTGACCGAGAGTTTCGTGCATTACAACAAAAGCTAAATGAAGCAGAAGCCGAAGATAATGGTACTAAAATAGCTGAGATGCATATCCAACTTGATAATGCTGGTGGTTACACCATTGAATCTCGTGCTGCGGAACTACTTGCGGGATTAGGGTTTAGCGAACAGGCGCAAGGGCGTTCAGTAAGTGACTTCTCGGGTGGTTGGCGTATGCGATTAAATCTGGCGCAAGCACTGCTTTGTCCATCTGATCTATTGTTACTCGATGAACCGACCAACCATTTAGATTTAGATGCGGTTATCTGGCTGGAAAAATGGCTTCGACAATACCCTGGTACGTTAATTTTGATCTCACATGATAGAGATTTTATCGATAGCATTGTAGATAAGATTATTCACATTGAGCAAAACAAACTGCATGAATATACGGGGAACTACACCAGTTTTGAGCGCCAACGTGCAGAGAAGTTAGCGCAGCAACAATCTTCCTATGAGAAACAACAAACACAGATGCAACATATGCAAAGTTACATCGACCGTTTCCGATATAAAGCAAGCAAAGCAAAACAAGCGCAAAGTCGTATAAAAGCGCTAGAAAAAATGGAACAATTATTACCTGCGCATTTAGATAATCAATTTAGCTTTTCTTTTCGTGAGCCTGACGCTTTACCGTTACCACTATTAACACTTGAAAAAGTAAGTGCGGGTTACGATGAATTATTAATCCTCGATCAAATAAAATTAAATCTAGTACCAGGTAGCCGCATTGGTTTATTAGGGCGGAATGGAGCGGGTAAATCAACGTTAATTAAATTGCTTTCAGATCAACTGAAACCAAAATCAGGTAAGTTAGAGATAAACCCAAATGCAAAGATTGGCTACTTTGCACAGCATCAATTAGAGTTTTTACGCTTAGACGAAACCCCACTTCAACATCTATCGCGTTTAGCCCCAGATGAAAAAGAGTTACCATTACGTAACTTCCTGGGTAGCTTTGGTTTCCAAGGTGATAAAGCATTAGACATAGTTGCTCCCTTTTCTGGTGGAGAAAAGGCGCGTTTAGTTTTAGCGCTGTTAGTGTGGCAAAAGCCCAACTTATTGTTACTCGATGAACCAACCAACCATTTAGATTTAGAGATGCGCCATGCACTTACTGTTGCACTGCAAGCTTTTGAAGGCGCAATGGTTGTGGTTTCGCATGATAGACACTTATTACGTACCACAACCGATGATCTTTATTTAGTGCATGATAAAAAAGTAGAACCATTCTCTGGCGATTTAGATGATTATCATCAATGGTTGGCTGATCAGCAACGTATAGAAAAACAAGCAGAACAAAGTGAAGAAAAAGCGCCTTCAGCAAGTGTGAACCGTAAAGATCAAAAAAGACTAGAAGCTGAGTTTAGAAAAAAATTAACACCTTATAAGAAACAGCTTACGACATCAGAAAAACAGATGGATGAATATGCTACTCGTTTATCAGAAATAGAAGACAAGTTAGGTGACAGCTCCTTATATGACCAAGAGAACAAAAAGCAATTGACGGATCTATTAAAAGAACAGGGGGAAATTAAAGATAACCTTGAAGAGGCTGAAATGTTATGGATGGTTGCTCAAGAACAAATAGAGTTATTACAGTCTGAATTTGAGGCTTGAGTTTTGAACTGAGCTTGGTCATAATCAGCGCCAAATTAAACGAACGATACATAAGGGAATAAAATGAGCTTTGAATCTAATGAATACTTTGACGGAAATGTAAAATCAATTGCATTCCAAACAGCGACCTTACCAGCAACAGTTGGTGTAATGGAGATCGGTGAATATACATTTGGTACAGATGCGTATGAATACATGACAGTGGTTAGCGGAAGCTTAACAGTAAGATATGCTGGTGAGACTGAATGGAAAACGTTTAATGCAGGTGAAACCTTTGAAGTTGAAGCGAATTCAAGCTTTGATGTAAAAGTAACAGTACAAACTGCTTACCTTTGCCTTTACAAAAAGTAATTGCTAAAAAGTTTTAAAAAAGGAGCTTCGGCTCCTTTTTTGTTTTTATAAGCCCACAGCCACGATAACGAACATAGAATTGAGCATGTTCAAAAGGGCATTAGCCCGCAAGTATTTCCAATATCGAAAAAACTGGATGAAATTAACTCATTTTGATGGGTATTTAATCACTTAGTCATTAAATTGAAATAAACCGTAATTAACGCTTGCCAAGGCTTCCTCAATCCCTATAATGCGACCCCACAGACACGGACGGCAACGCAAGTTACCAACCAAGTCCAAAGCAACAAACTCAATGAGTTTGAGTCATCAAAAGCATTTTAAGTAATTTAAAATAAACGATTGACAAGCTTCAAAGGTAGCGTATTATACGCACCTCGCTGATACGGCCTAGCCGGTAAGCACGCTCTTTAACAATTTAATCAAACAATCTGTGTGAGCATTGATAGTAGATTTCAAAATAGTCCTTCGGGACAAAAAATCAATATCAGTGACACACGAATTAATTCATTAATAGGTCGAAAAGATTTATCTTTTTGATGATTAACGAGACGTATTGAACTTGTTCAATCGTAGTTAATTCAGAATAACAAATCGTTACTTATTTAGGTT
>NZ_PIZM01000017.1 GCF_002835465.1 Psychromonas sp. psych-6C06
AGTGAAGCGGACAAAAATTGTGGGTTATAATGTGTAGCGAAGCGGAACGTAACCCACTGTTTTTGTTCCGTTTAAACGCCTTGTTATGTGATCGTTCATCATTCCAAAACTACCAAAGTGCAATGATTTATTCGTAACGATATTATAAAGAGCTTCAATACTCGTATAGTGATAGCAAGATTTACTCATAGTTACCTTTTTGTTTAGAAGTGATGACTAGCGATATTTCAATTTGCACATAACGCCGCATTAAGTGGAAAATGATAGTTGGTTATAATCGCGAAGCGATGGCCAACTGTTATTTTTCCACTTGAATGCCTTGTTAGCACGGCTTTATGCAAACCTAACTGGTTTACGAAAACACTATTAAATGGAAAGTTACACAACGAATGTGAAACTACACACTTATTAAAAATCCAGTGCAAAACCATGGTTTGACACCGAAACTAAATACTTTGAAAATCACTTTAAACATTCAAGGTTAAACAGCCTCAAATGGAAAGCGATTTGCAAAATACGACCAAACTTACCAGATTCAAAAAACACACTTAGTAAGCCTGATAAACGCCCAATTAAGTGGACAAAAATTGTTGGCTAAAATTTGTGAGGAACGAACAATAGCCAACTGTTTTTGTTCCACTTGAATTGCTTGTTAGGAATGCGGCCACAACAGCGGGCGTAAACCTTGTTATTTTGCTAATCCTAGTACCCCGCTGACTGATGATTTAAATCAGAAATAGATTCAAAAATCAGAAAGAAGTTGCACAATAAAGGCTTAATTTTAAAGCAAAAACTAAAACAGAAAATCAGTTTAAACATAACTTGTGAGGCAAAACCAAAACTGGCTGAAAACTTTGTAGGCCTATTTGCACATTCAAAGCTAAACCACTTGGAAGCTTAACTTTCACCCCGAAGTTAAAAAACAAAACCACACTTTCATTTATCAGATTTAACTTGCAAACCTAACGCCTTGCTAAGCCGACTAAAATGGTTGGTTAAAATCGCGTAGCGATAACCAACTGTTTTAGTTCCGTTTAAGCAACTTGTTAGGTCAGTTTCAAACAATAATTAAATTTCTAACTTTTTCCTAAATGCCCTAACACTTGTATAACCACCAAAATAATCATTTAAGACTTCACCGTCACTATTTGTTACAGCGAAATAGGGAACTCCAACCAGTTTAGCCTCATCAAAGTAATTTCCATTTGCGTCTGTCAGAACAGGAAATGGGAATTTCTTAGCATATGCATCTACTCTTTGAGGATTGTCTTTGCCTACGATGACTTTTACTGATATTCCTTCTTTTTTTATTTCATCAACTAAGGAAATAATCGTTGGTGTTATTTGATTACATGTAGGACACCATGGTGCGACATAAACAATTAAACACTTTTCACTAAGGCAACTTCCTCCTACAAAATCGGAGCTTTCAACTAGCGCATTTTGGTCATGTACGTTTAAGGTTCCAACTGGCATTTTTTCTCCTCGGCTAAAGAGAAATATAAGTACCAATACGAAACTGATCACTATTAATTTTATCATTCTAAATCCATTTTAATTATAATTATTATGTATCGAGCATTATGACCTAACGCCGCCTTAAGCGGACAAAAGTAGTTGGCTATACTTGTTGAGGCACGAAACAAAGCCAACTGTTTTTGTTCCGTTTAAAGGCCTTGTTAACTGGCTACAACAACTGTTTTCTCCCAACTCGGAAAATAGATAATACTGTGAATATGAATGAGAATAATACAAAGGTTTTAATTACTAAACTTGGAGCACTTAAATATTCGAAAGCTACTTTATAATAATCTAAGACGCTGACATCACCCAAAGTTATTTGGGTGATAAATGGTCTGGAAAAGTCTACATACTGATTTATATAATTAACACAAATATTGCTGCCTTCTTGCATATTATGTTTTTTTACACTTTCATGGATATAAGGAGCCCCAACTCTGAATACCTCATTTCCATTCTTTGGCGTAATTACATATAACCGCCACGTATCTTCCCCTCTGTACGAATTTTCAAAACCATATTTTTGGATTTTGCCACACACAGTTAATGGGGTATTCAAGTCACTTTTACTTCTAGCACTCTTTTCAACAAGCATAGCTCCGAAGTAACATGTAAAGAGTATGAATATAGGCAAGAGTTTACTTCTGACTCCTGATTTTGGCCAAGCTACGTATATCATTTAAAACTCTATGAATTAATGGTCATAATGAAATGCCAGTTAACGCCTTGCTAAGCGGATAAAAATGGTTGGCTATAATCGCGAAGCGATGGCCAACTGTTTTTATTCCGTTTAAGCAACTTGTTAAATGGCAGACCTAGTGCACAACCAATATGGAAAATGCAATACAGGTAAACGTGCCACTTATTAATTTAAACTTCATTTTAAACGAAGCCAGTTGACGAACGAAGCTAAACCTCGTTTCTAATGCTATTTTGCGACGAGGATTTGATAACCAAACCAACAACCTGCATGCTGAAAATTAAATGTGCGAGTAACGAATTACAACGCAGGTATTAATTCAAAAAATAGGTTTAAACTCATTTAAACGAAACCAGAAAACTAACCTCGCAAAGGATTTTGCACAATTAAGACCTAGAAAATCCAAACTTTAAAAACCTCTACGCAAGCCATTTAACGCCACAATAAGCGGACTAAAATTGTGGCGTTATAATGTGGAGCGAAGCGAAACGTAACCCACTGTTTTAGTTCCGTTTAATTGCCTTGTTATGTTTTGGAATCAAATAACCGATCCATTATCATAGTTTTGTCTTTAGTAGACGGCTTATCAATATATAAATAGCTATCAGTTTCTTCATAAGTTAGCCCCACAAATAATGACTTATGGTCTATGCTAACTGCAATTCCACCGTGGTCATGTATTGTTAACAAACCTTTGAGTCCATCTTTAACAAATTTAGTCTGCTTTACTTTTCGGTATACTTTCATAAATATTCCTAAATATCATTTACTTCCGACTAAGATAAACTTAATTAGTAATACTAAAATAAGAGGGATAGAAAAAATAGCTGTAGCTAAAAAGTGCTCGAAGGTCCATTGATCACCTTCAGCCATAACTATGTAAGTAAAGAAAACTCCAACAGGAAGTAAGGTACCTAAAGAGACCAAAACTAGTAACAGCCTATTTAACATCGTAAACCTCTATTATTGACTAACAAACACAATTCAGAAAAACATAACGCCCTGTTAAGCTGTAAAAAATGGTTGGCTATAATCGCGAAGCGATTGCCAACTGTTTTTTATCAGTTTAAACAGCTTGTTATATTTTAATTATTAAAGTTGCTTTTCTGACCAACTATCAAAATATATTTCAGTGGGTCTAGAGCCATCTGCATTTTCAACACCTTCGTACAAATACCCTTGTTCTATTAAAATAATTTGAGCAATTTCAAATGTTATGTCCATTTCAGTATGACTAATTACTAAATCAATGTTTTTAACTTCCAATCCATCGTCTAAGAATTTTGAGTCACCTATTATATAGGTGCCGGTCATATAAAAATCATCTACTTCATCAATACAATTATTGCTTTCATATGATACATATTTAATTGTAACTTCTGAGTCTGTATAGGTAGTAGTATCTGGGTAGTATACAGCTGTTTCAATGGTAGTTTTATTTTTAGCTTCTAACGATCTATCTACTTTACACACATGCTTCCAGGTGCCAGATAAGAAAGCCTCCTCTTGGGTATCGTTACTTGCTCCGCATGCGCCAAGGAATCCGCATACAAACATTACTCCAATTACTCTCATTTTAATCATTTAAACTCCATGTAAAATATAACGCCGCGTTAAGCGGACAAAAATTGTGGGTTATAATGTGTAGCGAAGCGAAACGTAACCCACTGTTTTTTTGTTCCGTTTAAACGCCTTGTTATAAGCTAGACCGTGGAGGTAATCCACTCATTGCAGTCTTTAATATCATTTTTACCAAACAGCTTTACATTAATAGATGCAAACTCTGTAGAGATATTTTTAATAACACCACTTAGATTATCATTACTACAAATTGCTAATTTACCAGTATCCATAACTTTTGCTAACAATGAAATGGAGCCCCAGAGCATGGAAGAGCTAA
>NZ_PIZM01000018.1 GCF_002835465.1 Psychromonas sp. psych-6C06
ATGAAATGATGAATCGCATTGGATCTCCATGTGAATATAACGCCCTTGTTAAGCTGCAAAAAATGGTTGGCTATAATCGCGAAGCGATGGCCAACTGTTTTTTGTCTGCTTGAACAGCTTGTTAGGTTTGCACCCACAACAGCAGGCGTAAACCTTTTAATTTGTTAAAACCAGTGAACCTGCTGACTGACGAATTGCATTGAAAACTGAACATTCCAATTAAACGGACACTAGCTAATTAACTAAATTTTAAAGTTAAACACTGAACTAAGCTACAACGCATAACAAATTTAAACGTAACTTGTGATTCAATACGGAAATTGCTTTTGCAAGGAAACCGAAGCCTAGTGCGCTAATTGGCTAAAAACTGTAAATAAAAACTTGGATTCTCAAGAAAACCTAACGCCGCATTAAGCGGACAAAAATGGTTGGCTATACTGTGAAGCGGAGCGAAACGTAGCCAGCCGTTTTTGTTCCGTTTAAATGCCTTGTTATAAGTGTGCGTTCATTTTTAAAACAACAAGTTAACCAGTGCACAGCCAAATGAAATAATAAAACAAACCCACAAGATTAAAAGCCATTTAATGATTAACTCTGAACTCACGCAAAAAAATGACTACTCAGATTTCAACAAAACCAATCATTAAACACTTTACGAAAACCCAATTGCCCTTTTGGGTTTAAAATTCCGCCACAAAACTTGATCGATGAGATGGAAAGCAGAGCCCCAAAACACACCCAATTTTACGTTTTACCCATTGACGAATTCGACAGTGAAAAACCAAACTAAGGAGCAATGCAAACTGCAATGCCCCGCTTCTAAATCCAATTCACAACGCGGATTTAACTTGGTAAAACGAAACAAAATAGGCTAACCACACTTTATAAAATTAAGTTTGAAAGAGCACATTATAACGCCGCGTTAAGCGGACAAAAATTGTGGGTTATAATGTGTAGCGAAGCGAAACGTAACCCACTGTTTTTGTTCCGTTTAAACGCCTTGTTAGCAGGCTTATTGCCAAGGTTCGACAGATATCGACGACCAACGTTCTTTAAAGCTTTTAGTCATTTTAATGTAACTCGTTTCTGTCATTGCAATCTTATTTGGCTTTACACTCATATTGAAAGCATCTTCTAAGCCATAAGAAGAATAAATTAAAATTTCACCGTTATTATTTAAAGTAAAACCAATAGCAAATGCCGTTAACCAAGAGTCTATACCCTGCTCGACTTGCGTGTAAGCATCGATAATTTGACCAAACTTTTCAGGATACCACTTGTGCACATTCGCTTGATTCTTGATATCAATTTTTATGGAATGCTTAAGCTGATTCCTTATATTATTTTCATACCACTTTTCTGTTTGATTTTCGTTATCGTCAAAATAAACGATATCAAAATCTTTAACATTATCAAGAGGCTCTCGTTCTAATATATTATTCCAAATTAACTGAGTAATTGAACCGCCCGCAATATAAAAATTTGGCAGACCAACACTCCGACATACTATAGCTGTCTCTATCAATTCAGGAACTGATTTTATTAAACTTATTAAACGTTGCTCCATGTGATCCCGTTGCCTGCTAACGCCTTGCTAAGCGGATAAAAATGGTTGGTTAAAATCGCGCAGCGATAACCAACTGTTTTTATTCCGTTTAAGCAACTTGTTAAATGGCAGACCTAGTGACCAATGAATAAAAAACTCAATTGTGGCACTACTACCATTTATTAAATTAAGCTTCAGTTTAAACGAAGCTAGTTGATGAACGATGTAGAACTTAATCACTATTCCACCGAGTTATCTAAAGTCGTCTTACGGATAACTAAAAAATACACAGCAAGATAACCAAGCCAAGCAAAAAAAACAGAAGAAGCAACCCACATTACTTTATTGCCACCTGATGCTTTTTTAGAAAATAAAGCCATAAATACAGGCAATATAAAAACAGCAAACATAATGACAATAATGATTAATTGCCAAATTGAAATCCCATCCATAATAAATCCTTTTTAACTTTGAGCTTCATAAAAACTACAATTTATGAAAGCCATTTAACGCCGCACTAAGCGGACTAAAATTGTGGGTTATAATGTGGAGCGAAGCGGAACGTAACCCACTGTTTTAGTTCCGTTTAAGTGCCTTGTTATGTGTTGAATTTAGAGTTTAACTTCTTACCTGTAAAATACCCCAAAAACACTCCGAGGATTATTTCAGGTATTAAACCAAGCATTAATAAAAAACCAAATCCCATATCATCAGCAAGTAAGTGCTTTTCTACATCTGTATATCCATTTACATGCATGGAATATTGCGTTATTAGTTCAGCACCAAGTTCAATGCATATTGGTATAAATATGCACACTGGCAAGATATAAAATATTATTCGTTTAAAATTGCTCAATCAGATTCACCATAAACACATAACGCCGAACTAAGCGGACTAAAACAGTGGGTTATAATGTGCAGCGAAGCGAAACCTAACCCACTGTTTTAGTTCCGTTTAAGTGCCTTGTTAGCACGGTTTCACTGATTTCGGCTAGTTTAACAAATGCTGATAAATAACTTAGTGACCAAGCACTTAGAAACTAAACTCATTTTGTAATTCTGATTTACCTCGAGGCAAGACTCGGTAAATAGACGTTTACCACACGGCTGAAAATAATCATGAAACAACACCACAAATGAAAAGTGCCCTACCGAGAGTCTGGAAAATTTAAAAGCAAATATTCAAACTCTCGTTACCTGCTAACGCCTTGCTAAGCGGATAAAAATGGTTGGCTATAATCGCGAAGCGATGGCCAACTGTTTTTATTCCGTTTAAGCAACTTGTTAAATGGCAGACCTACTACACAACCAATATGGAAAATGCAATACAGGTAAACGTGCCATTTATTAATTTAAACTTCATTTTAAACGAAGCCAGTTGACGAACGAAGCTAAACCTCGTTTCTAATGCTATTTTGCGACGAGGATTTGATAACCAAACCCACTGCCTGCACTTGCTGAAAATTAAATGTGCGAGTAACGAATTACAACGCAGGTTATTAATTCAAAAAACCAGATTTAAATGCATTTAAACGAAACCAGAAAACTAACCTCGCAAATGACTTTGCACAATTCAGACCTAGAAAAGCCAAACTTTAAAAACTTCTACGCAAGCCATTTAACGCCTTGCTAAGCGGATTAAAATGGTTGGTTAAAATCGCGCAGCGATAACCAACTGTTTTAATTCCGTTTAAGCAACTTGTTAGTTGCCATTTTTCGATTAAATTGATTCTGCTTGTTGTTCAGAAACAACTGCAGGCTTAGACCATTTCATGATTGCACGAAGATTCATACCCATAAAAATCAAATTCGCGATTACCATTGCTAAACTGCCAGTAAAATAGCCAACAGCAATCCAACTTGAATTCCCACACATCATAAGAATAAATCCAATTTTATTCTTATTGCCTATTTGCCAGATCGCTAGAAAGGTAAGCACCATTGCGATCCAATCTATTCCGTAAAATTGTAAATATTCCATATTACTCTTGGCAACTAACGCCTCGTTAAGCGGATAAAAATGGTTGGCTATAATCGCGAAGCGATGGCCAACTGTTTTTATTCCGTTTAAACGACTTGTTATGCATTTTCTGATTCGATATACCTGCATTTTGGAAATGCTCTACACCCTAAAAACTCGTTTCCAGCAGTTTTACCCTTTTTAGATGTTCTAGTTATTAATTCAGAAGAACACTTAGGGCAAGTTTTAACAGCGGGGGCTTCTAACTCTACTAAAGGATGATTAATAGCATCATTTTGTAAGTTAGGTAAATATTGACTAAGTGCTTTCTGAATATCATTTACTGTATATGTGGCTTTAGCAACAAAACGTAATAAAGGAAAGTTAGCCGATTTACATGCGCCCTCTACAAAAGCATCTCGTTCTTTTTGTTTTGATTTGTTATGAGAACTGTCATCTAATTCTATAGCGCATAAAACTGATAAGTCGGCTTTATTGCAAAGAACAAAGTCAAAGTGCTTACTAGAAATTTTATTAAATGCTTTTTGCCAAACGCTTCTCGTTGTTCCTTTTTTAGGAGCAAGAATATCTGCAACTCTAACCTTACCAAAAACAATAGTATCATCATCAATTGCTTGATTCAGAACCCCCAAAAAGGATCGTTCTGCAGGAGTAAATAATACATCTAGTTTTCTGTAAGAAAATTCTGATTGCTCATCGGAACTTTGAGAAAGACGCTTCATTTTAATTTTAAAAATGATAAAAAGAACAACAGCAATTATTGCTAATATAATAAATTTCACGAGTTTTCTTTAATGCATAACGCTGCCATTAAGTGGAA
>NZ_PIZM01000019.1 GCF_002835465.1 Psychromonas sp. psych-6C06
ACCTAGCAGCCTAAGATTCTCGAGCTCCAGTAACCCGACCACATTTAGAAAATCCCTATTAACACAATAGTTAAGCGGGATTTTTGCATTTTAGCCGTTTAGAAATAAATATCTAGCAATACAACCTCTGGGGCTACTTAAACATTCGAATCCTCTATCACCGACCACATTTAGAAAAGCCCGTAACATGTAAAAGTGCTACAGGCTTTTTGCATTTTAAGGCTATAGAAATAACCTCTGGGGCTACTTAAACATTCGAATCCCCTATCACCGACCACATTTAGAAAATCCCGCTTAACTTCATTGTTAAGCGGGATTTTTGCATTTTAGCCGTTTAGAAATAAATATTTAGCAATACAACCTCTGGGGTTCCTTATACATTCGAATCCTCTATCACCGACCACATTTAGAAAAGCCCGTAACATGTAAAAGTGCTACGGGCTTTTTGTATTTTAAGGCTATAGAAATAACCTCTGGGGCTACTTAAACATTCGAATCCTCTATCACCGACCACATTTAGAAAAGCCCGTAACATGTAAAAGTGCTACGGGCTTTTTGCATTTTAAGGCTATAGAAATAACCTCTGATTCTTTAGGTATTCGATCTAATTACAAAGCACCAATACGGTGCATAAACGCCTTAAATTCGATCATAGATGCACATTTAGCTTCTCTACGTGAATAAAACGACTTATTACTTCGCTCTATAAATTTATTTTTTACAGCAAGGCAAGCACAAACAATCATTTAGAGGTACCTAGACCACCTACTAAGTGGTAGGTATGAAAAGGTGACAAATAACACCATAACATTTTGTTTTATCTTTTCCTGCGCATAACGTGCATGACTTTTAACTGCCTTTAAAGATAGAAAGTAACTCTCTAACCATCTGTATTTATTGGATTATAAAATCATCTTTTACATTTTTTCTTTCCTGTTTCACTATCTTTGGATCAATAGTTGCTCACTGTATATCAAGCTATTAAAAAATAGCGGTTAATTTTACTAGGTGGGAAATTTACAATGTTTAAAAAATCAATACTGTCATTAACGCTTGTGTTTAGTTTTAGTACTTTTGCATTAGAGAAACCAGAGGTGATGATATTTGCCACTGGTGGCACCATTGCCGGATCCGCTCAAAAAGCTACAGATATTACTGGTTATAGTGCCGGTGAAATCGCAGTGTCGACACTGATTGAAGCCGTCCCAGAGATAGCTGATGTCGCAGATGTTAAGGGCATTCAAGTCGCAAATACATCAAGCTCAAATATCAGTAATGAAATTCTTTTAGAATTAGGCAGAGAAGCAAAAGTCGCGCTTAATGGAGAGGCTAAAGGTGTGATTGTTACTCATGGGACAGATACCGCAGAAGAAACTGCTTTTTTTCTTGATCTTGTAAATCAAACCGATAAGCCAATTGTGGTGGTAGGCGCAATGCGCCCAGCAACGGCGATCAGTGCCGATGGCCCAATGAACCTTTTAAATGCAGTCACACTAGCCACCAGCGATGAAGCAAAAGGCCGTGGCACTATGATCATGTTAAATGATTTTATTGGCTCCGCTTATTACACCTCTAAAACAAACTCGACATCATTAGATACTTTTAAAGCTTATGATCAAGGTTTCCTCGGCACTTTTGCTGGCGGAGTACCGAAGTTTTACTTCGATGCAGCACAAGCAACCGGAAAACCAAGCTTCGATATATCTAAAATTGAAACGCTTCCACAAGTCGATATTATTTATAGCTACTTAGGTATGCAGGCAGATCAGTTGGATGCTTTAGTTGCATCAGGCTCTAAAGGTATCGTGGTTGCAGGAAGTGGCAACGGATCTACCCCGCAGGCTGTACGCGATCGTATTGCAGAGCTACAAAAGAAAGGTATCCCTGTCGTGCTATCTTCACGAACAGGCACAGGTTATGTCACCAGTAAAGAACATGGTATCGCATCCGGTACACTAAACCCGCAAAAAGCACGCATTATGTTGATGCTAGGTTTAACGAAAACTCAAGATCTTGATGAATTAGCCGCACTATTTGGCACAGATGTTTAATTATCGTTTTATTTCAAAGTCCTGTAATTTTAACCTCTTACAGGGCTTTTCCCCAGCCTATTCATCACATCAGAGTCGTCCTCCTGAACAGCATGTTTTTCTTAGCCTAATCAATTTAATTCAATAACTTGCGTTGTGTAGCATTGCTAGCGACTAAATAAAATCATTATTCGGGTGAGTTCAATTTTTTATCTGTCTCAATGCGCAATAATGACCTATCATTTATATTTCAGTGACAGTTAAAATACATGTTATACCTTAAGGATAAGATATGAACTACAAGTTAAACAAAATAGCGCTCGCACTGAGCTTGCTACCTCTTTCTGTCAATATTGCCACAGCAAACGTACTAAGCGAACAAATGTATCAATCAGAATTAGATCAATTAGAAATGACTCAACTGACACAGCAGGTTGAGCCATCACAAGATCTACAATCATTATTTTGGACAAAAAATACCAATGATAGTGATACTGCACTTTTTTCATGTGTATTAACAACATCACAAAGCCCCTATGCCGTTAAGCAGCAAAATAGTTTTGAAGCCTGTGTTGTTAACAATTTTGATGTTGAGATAATTAATGATCAGCTCGCAATCAGTGAGCTAGCAAAACTAAGTATTGACGATAATGCAATGCAGGCTCGTAGTTTCAGTACCACAAACGCAGACGATACCATTCTATCTGAGCATATTATTTCCTGGTTAACACCACAAAATAGATCTCAACAAAGCTCATTAGAAAGCACGTTAAAACAAGGATTTGTTATAGAGTTACCATCACGAGATGATCTGCTCATTAACCAAGTACGCATTTACCCAAGTGCGTCAGGTTTCAGCGTACAAGGTAAAGTGGACGGTGATGAATACTCAAATGTATTCTTACACTTTAATGGTCAATATTGGAACGGATCCATCCATAGCAACAACGAAGTATTTACTTTAACTGCACATACTGAAGACCAACTTTTGTTACAACTTCGTCGTTTAACTGAATTTGATGAGCATGATGATGTGGTGGAACATGATCATGAACACCAAGGGTTAGAACAACATCAGCATGACGAAACATTACAAGTGCGTGCCAGTGGCACCTCAATCATTGATATTGTAGTGGTTTACTCAACAGCTTATGCTAATAGCTATGCAAGTAATGATGCCAAGATCCGCGCAGCCATTGAAACGCGTGTTGCTGAAGCAAATGTTATTTATCAAAACTCCAACATTGACCAAAAAATTGTTCTACTCGGTTATAAAGAGATCTCTCTAAAGGATAATGTACGCTCAGGATCTGATGTTGCGCAATCTTCAGAAGCTCGCGCGATGCGCGATGAATATGGTGCAGATTTAGTCTCATTCTGGACAGTAAATGGATCCGCAGGTAGTGCTCAAAATTACTCTGGTAGCTCAAACAACGCTTATAACACCTCACGTAAAAATGATATTGAAACACGTTATACGTTTGTACATGAATTAGGCCACAGCATGGGTGCTAAACATGATCGTCAAACTTACGTTGAACAGGGACGTGGTAATGAGCTAACCCCAAGTCTATACAAATATGGTAAAAGCTTTACTAACTACCGCACCGTGATGTCTTACGACAATTGCCCTACAGGTAACTCCTGTAACCGCATCATGCACTTTACCAACCCACGCATCGATTACCGTGGCACAGCAACGGGTATTGCCTATGATCCAAGTAACCCGATTAGCGATAAAATTAATGGGCCAGCCGATAATGCACGTCGCTTGAACGAAACTCGTGCTAGCATTGCTAATTTTAAGACGCGTAAAAAGATTTATACCGATACGGGGGCAACCACGCCAACACCGGTACGAGTTACGCCAACGCCAATTAGCACACCAACGCCAATTCGTTCTACACCGACACCGATTATCACGCCGACACCTGTTACCGGTGACATGATAATTTTTATTCCGGGTAAAACCCAAGTCAGCAATGGTGATGTGGTAACCTACAAAGGTAATTGTTTCCAAGCAAAGAATAACCCCGGTGTTTGGGAAACACCGAGTGATGCATCTTGGTTCTGGACACCTATTGCTTGCCAAGGTGACATCCAAATCCCCCCCACACCAAAAGTTTCGACGCCAACACCAGCAGTGATAACGCCAACACCAGCCGTAATCACCCCTACGCCAATTACGGCAACACCAACACCTGTTGTCATTACCCCTACTCCAATTATCGGAGACTCAAATTGGAGTGCATCTCAAGTTTATAACAAAGGTGATACGGTAATAGTCAATGGTATTACTTATATTGCAGGTTGGTGGACAAAGGGTGAAGAGCCCGGCACTACCGGACAATGGGGAGTTTGGAAAGCAGTGAAATAACAATAATATTCAGGGGTGCTTTCGCATCCCTTCTTATCAATGATAAATGCACTTTCAAGCTATATCGCACGCTATCCATAATAAGATATACATCCCTTCCAAAATAACAACGTGACTTATTTTTGACTTAAAGTTTAAATTACCATAGGATCGCCTCAAGATCATGATACTTAATGATTTTATCTTTAATACTTTGAATTAATAAAGTGTTTAACTCGATACTAATTGAATTTTATCAATGACAATTAAATCGTAATATCTTTAAAAGGTTACGATTAAAGTCGCTAATGGAGTAGTGTATGCACCTGAATTTTCGTAAACGATGTTTATCTTTCGTTTTTATCTTTTTTTGCTTTTCCCTAAATGTATCAGCCAAACCCGGTGATGTTGTTTTAGATCTGGAAATGACCCCTAAAGTTTTTATCAGCGATCCTAATACAAACCAGATCTTTGTCGGTGTCGCAGGTTCAGAAGTCGTCCCTGTCAATCTGGCTAATTTAACCCTAGGTGAAGCGATCAATATTGGTGGTATTCCCGCAGGTATGGCGTTATCTCGAGATCAACGTTTACTGTATATTTCACTTTCTAATCGCCCAGCCTTAGCAGTTATCGACATTAACAACTGGCAATTACAAGACGAGATTCGAATCACACGACCAGGTGACCAAGTCGCTGTTGACTGGAAAGATCGTATTTATATTGGCTCTATGGACAGAAACGAAGATATCATGGTTTATGATGCAGATAAGGGTGGCGTTACTGAGCCAATTCCTTACCACTGTAGTATTTGTTATCGCCCACTATTACAAATGAGCGCGGATGGAAAAACCTTGTTTGGCGCCAATCGAGGGATCTCAGCAGCCACACTCGCGAGTTATGATGTTTCAGGAGAGGTACCAGTCAAATTAACAAGTCGATCGGACTTAGGCAGTAATGGACAAGATCTACATTTAAGCAATGATAACCAACACCTGTATTTTGCAGTTGGCGGTGGTAACGGCACTGGTTACGACGTTGCACAAATAGATATACAAACAAATACCGTAGAAGGTTATATGGAGATAGGTGCTTATCCTCGCGAACTGACGACTAGCCCAGATGGTACCTATTTTTATGCCGTGCATACAAGTGGTCATATCGATGCATGGAACGCAAACACGCTAGTACAAATCACTCAGTACCCTGTTGTTGGCGAAGCTTTTGACTTAATGACCGACCTGAGTGGTAACTACCTAATTGCAGCGTTCAGTAATGCATTACGTATTATTGAAGCTGAAGGAACCTTAGTTGTCGTTGATGAAGATAGTGATGGTATCAGTGACACTATTGATAACTGTCTTGATATCTACAACCCAGAGCAACTTGATAGCGACTCCGATAGCCTTGGTAATGCTTGTGATCAGTTTCCACTTGAAAGTAATCATAAATATGCTCAATGTGCAGTCGAGTTAGAACTGTCACAATCAAGATTTAGCCAAGTCAGTACTGACCTGGCCACTTGCCAAATAAATGCACAAGATAAAGCGATACAAATTGAAGCGCTACTACTAGAACAAGTAGCACTTAATGCGCGTATCACTGAGCTAGAACAGATATTAGGTACTGTGACACCAACACCAGTTATCACTCCTACACCGACGATCACTCCGACGCCCGTTATTGGCGATTCAAATTGGAGTGCATCAACCGTCTACAACAAAGGTGATACAGTAACCGTTAACGGTATTACCTATGTTGCAGGTTGGTGGACAAAAGGCCAAGAGCCCGGCACTACCGGTGAATGGGGAGTTTGGAAAATAGTAAAATAAACACCTAAGTCTTAAACAAGCCTTTTTATTATCTTTATATAACAATATAAAGGCTTGTTATCGATATCAGCTTTCATTAACACTGATCCATTGCTTGAGTTAACTTTCATGCCAATAGTGTTCAAGCCTTTCCACGCTCTTCACTCCATGAGCTTAGCCAAAAACGACTTCCACCAGCTATTGCCAGCTGTCATCAAATTGCAGTTATGTCGTGGGTTTATCGCAATACACTAGATAGCCTGTTGCCTATACAGATTACAAAGAAACAGGCTTTAAACATTGCAGATGCAGTCGACTTTCGAAGCTAATAAACTCGATACCCGTGACTAACAGCTGATAGCTGATTCAAAAAGGCTGCTGTAGCATCACCCACATGGCACTGCCCTCATCACCAAATGCCATCTCAAAACGTACTGGCACTTTCGAGGCTAGGGCCCTAACACTAAAACCAACATCGTATTTCATGTCGCTTAGTAGTACCCCTAAGTCATATTTTTCAGCAACACGTCCCGCTTCTGCAAACCAAACTATCTGGAACCAATCGATTGGAAAAGGATTCCACTTTTGATCTGCCATTGGATTAAAAATAGGGATAAATCGGTATTCGACAGCGCCATAAAGGGCGGCTTTGTCATTAAAACGATTGTTATCGTAGGCACGCATTCGTGTCCAACCACCTAAACGCGCCCCTTCCCACATTGGCGTTTGGTTTTTTTTCAATACTCCCCCTGCAACATGAGATTGTGATTCATCCCATGACGGACTGTAAGCACTCCATAAATTAACTGCGACAACACTTTGCCGTGTCCATGAAAAGTTATCGAGCTCGATATAGTGAGAATAATCGGCTTCTAATGCATTCCAGCTTTGTGTTGAGTTGCCCCAGCCAAAGTCAGTGGATACTTTGGCGCCAAAAGAGTAACCGCGTGAAGGGTTACTTGGATAATCAGTATTATTATGTTCGAGATAAAAACGTAACCCATTGGTATTAATTTCTGGCGATTCGCTAAATTTATCGGCGCTCCATTTAGCGTAAAAGAGATCAGTACCGACAATTGTTTGTCCAGTAACAAAAGGTTGACCACCACCAATATGATCACGATTTACTGCAATACCGCGTTGCAATTTAATTGTCGGCAAAACACGATTTTTACTCTCGCCTAACGCTAGGACATGACGGAAGTGTAAGTCAAACCAGTTATTATATCCCTGAGATTGAAGTGGCGTAATACTCTCGTAATTATCCGTTTCAATATCTTTGACAGAATCATTGCCTCCTTCAAGATAAAGGCGTTGATTTGGGTAATAACCATAAGCCCCCAACCCACTAATAAAAAGGCGATCTGAGAAGCTTGGCCGATAGCCTGAAATAGCCAACATACCTCCCGATGCTCTATCTGTTTCTGGCTCTCTCAGGTCTTGACTTCGAATTGGTAGTGACTCACCAATAAAAGTAGTCGCCACCACGGTCATTTGTGGTTGGATATAACCATTAAAAATACCTACTGCTCCGGCAGTGAACCCCATGCTTTCTGAACTAAATACATAGGGAAGCACTAGCCAAGTTTGTTGCTGGTTTTTATCACGGTTCAGATCTTCAATTAAAAACTCACTGCTAATAACGGTTGTGGTGTGAAAAATTAGAAATAAAAAAGAAAGCTGTAGTTCATAGAGACGGTTAAAACACATAAGGTCAGAGCACTATGTTAATCGATGTATTTTAAGTATATCTCAGTAATATCAACATACGAAAGAAGTTGAGTCGTAAATGTTAAGCAGATAAACTTTGCTCTAATATTCCACAATTAAATTTAAAGGTACAAGAATGAAAAAATTAGTGCTCAATGTCGTGTGCTTGATTAGCATACTTGCTAGTAGCTCAGCATTCGCAACAGCTAAAGTCGGTATAGCACTTGATCAAGGCTTTGGTGTCGCGGGACAATTTGAAAATATCAATGCCTTTATCGGTAACGATGGACTGAGTGGCGACTACTTGATAAACCAAGGCGACTTCGGCAAGGATATTCCATTTAACTGGTATGTGGGTGGCGGTGCTTATTATAACTGGTCAGGCAACGATAATATCGGTGCGCGAGTTCCACTCGGTTTAACATTACCTTTTGCAAAAAAATGGGACGTTTATGGGCAACTTGCTCCTGCATTAGAATATGACTTAGACAACAACAATGCTAAGTTCAGATTAGACTTTGCAGTGGGTATTCGCTACGCATTCTAAGCATTCACAAACAACAATAGAAAGGGCATCAGCCCTTTTTTATTATCTAATTTATTATTAATGCAATCTATTCAGACTGTCACACTAACTTAACGGAGTTTTTATGCGTTTATTACATACCATGTTACGCGTGGGTAATTTAGAGAAATCGATTCAGTTTTATACCGATATATTAGAGATGAAACTACTGCGCCAATCTGAAAACGAAGAGTATCAATACACACTGGCATTTTTAGGTTACGGGGATGAAGTTGATACCACAGTATTAGAGCTGACCTATAACTGGGGCACAACGGAATATGATCTGGGCAATAGCTACGGGCACATTGCTATCGAAACCGATGATATTTATGCAACCTGTGAAAAAATCAAAAGCATGGGCGGTCAAATCACACGTGAGCCAGGCCCAGTTAAAGGCGGCAAAACAGTGATTGCGTTTGTCAAAGATCCTGATGGTTACATGATTGAACTGATCAATAAAAAAGATGCAGGTAAAGGCTTAGGTTAAGCTAGGGCCTGTTGAACTTTCTAGTTTCTTTTTGCAACAATTTGTTGGCTGTTTATACAAGGCTGAGCCTATGACATCTGGTTATTCCACATCAATAGGCGAAAACGCAGTAAAAATGTTCAACAAAATTTAAAAGGCAAAGATCAACAGACCCTAGTCACTTTATCCCGCCACCTTTATAGGATTAAAGGTAGCGGGATAAATTACTATTCAATCAAAGCTGGAATGATAAACTGGCTCAGCATTTCACCGACTTTTCCGGAAGATTCAAAATTTGAAGCGGTGGTCACCACGACTAAGCCTAACTCCTTAACTATAACAATCTCCTGACCTCCCCAGCCACTTGCATGTACATAGTGATATGTTTTGCCACTCTGTAATACAAATACATCGCTATGCCACCAAAAATAACCATATAGGCTATTAAATGGGTTAACGGTGCGGTCTAAAGAATCCTCTATCCATTGTTTATCAATGAGTTGCTTATCTTGCCACTCCCCACCATCCAGCATTAATTGGCCTATCTTAAGCATATCAATCGGACGCATCATTCCACCACCAGCAGTGTTGGTTTTCCCATCTTTTTGTTTGTACCAATAAGCATTATTAAAACATAGTGTTTTTAATGGACCATGCTTGGCATAATCGGCAGCCGTCTCTTGTTTTGATAAGTTGCTTATCACAGTACCAACCACCGATACATAGCCACCACTATACGCAAAAACCTCTCCCGGCTTATTATTCATCGGTAAGCCTAAGGTAAATGCCACGGCATCATCACTTTCCATCTCTTTACCACGAATATTGTTAGGATCGGTATAACGTAAAGTCCATTCATCCCATTCTATACCCGCTGCCATGTCCAGAAAATTGGCTAAGGTAATGGTGGCTTTTTGGTCTTGTAACCAGTGTTTATATTCCGGTAAAAATTTCACGATAGGCGTATTAACGTCAGTGATTTTTCCTTGCGTGACCAAGCTACCGACCAACAATGAGGTTAAGCTTTTACTGACCGATTGGATTTGATGAGGGTCTTGGCGCCTGTAACCATTAAAGTATTCCTCAACCAGTAACTTACCATCTTGGTAAATCAATAAGCTGTCCTGCTCTGCCCATGCATATTTTTTAGATTGTATCTGTGCAATCAATGCCTCAATTTTTTCTGGCTTATGACTGTTATCGGCTAAGTTACTAAGCTTGTAGCTATCACTATCGCAGGTACCTAGTGGCTGACTAAAATTACTCGCATACCCCTCTTTTTGATACAAGAAGCCGATGTCATTAATATCCACATCAATGCGTTTATAGTCATAATCGACACCATCTACAGTGCCGGTATATCCTTGAAACTTACCATTATCAAAATCATGGATTTTTCCTTTAAGTCCCCATTTTTCTATTTCAAAACTATGATCTGCTTGGATGTTTATCTCAGTAAGCCCCCAAGTATTTTGGATATACAGTTTGTTATCACGCTCTACTACAAAAAAATTATAAGCGTCATCCCCGGTAGATTGATAAGCACCAATATAACTTGCAAGCTCTACCTTTTCATTGACAATGGTTCCTTCTCTCTGCGCGCAACCAGCAATCGGCAATAATACACAAGCACCTAATAACGATATCGCTAACTTTTTATAACCACTTACATAAACAGCCATAACTTTTCCTTAATATTAAATAACCTTCAAATACAGAAGCAAAAAGCAAGCCACCCCATAAATCACTGAAATATAATAGATTGTTTTAATTAATTTTTCATAAAAACCATTTTTTCCCAGTTTTGGGATATGCGTTTCCCAACAATGAGACACAAAAAAGCCCCGTAAAAACGAGGCGATATGTTTGCTTTTTTATGAAAGCTGAGAGCTAATAGCCGACCGCTATTTTCATACTATTTGGCTTGTGGGCGCATGTGTGGGAATAACAATACGTCACGAATAGTATGGCTGTCAGTGAATAGCATGACTAAACGGTCGATACCAATACCTTCACCCGCTGTTGGTGGTAAACCATGTTCAAGTGCCGTGATGTAATCTGCATCATAGAACATCGCTTCGTCATCACCAGACTCTTTCTGTGCAACTTGATCCATGAAACGCTGTGCTTGATCCTGTGCATCATTTAGCTCAGAGAAACCATTAGCTAGCTCACGACCACCAACAAAGAACTCAAAACGATCCGTAATACTTGGATCTTCATCGTTACGACGCGCAAGCGGTGAAACCTCTGCAGGATAAGCGGTAATGAACGTTGGCTGCATGAGTTTGTGCTCTGCCGTTTCTTCGAAAATTTCAGTTAATACTTTACCTTCGCCCCAGCTGTCTTTAAGGTTAACGTTAAAGCGTTTAGCAACTGCTTTTAAGCCTTCCATTGATTCAAGCTCACTCGCTTCGATACCTTCGTTGTATTCAAGAACAGACTCTTTCATGGTCATACGAATAAACGGTTTACCAAAGTCGAATACTTCTTCGCCGTAATTCACAATGCTTGAACCTAAAACATTTTCAGTGATAGTACGTAACATATCTTCAGTTAGGTTCATCAGGTCAATGTAATCTGCGTAGGCTTGGTAGAATTCGATCATTGTGAATTCTGGGTTATGACGTGTTGATACTCCTTCGTTTCGGAAGCTACGGTTAATTTCGAAAACACGCTCAAAACCACCAACGACTAAACGTTTAAGGTTTAATTCTGGTGCAATACGTAGGAACATAGGTAGATCTAACGCGTTGTGGAATGTTTCAAAAGGTTTTGCCGTTGCGCCACCCGGAATCGCTTGTAACATTGGCGTTTCTACTTCCATGAACTCACGTTCATTTAGGTAGTTACGAATTGCTGAAACAATTTTGTTGCGCAGAATAAACGTTTTACGTGATTCTTCATTGGCAATTAAGTCTAGGTAACGTTGGCGGTAACACGCTTCGGTGTCTGATAAACCGTGGAATTTATCAGGTAGCGGACGAAGTGCTTTAGTCAGAATACGAATTTCGCTGACTTTTACACTCAGCTCGTCCGTTTTAGTTTTGAATAAGGTACCTTTAACACCAACGATATCGCCTAAATCCCACTTTTTAAACTCAGTGTTGTAAAAGCCTTCAGCTAAGTTATCACGTGCTACATACACCTGTAGACGGCCGCCCATATCTTGGATAGTCGCAAAACTTGCTTTACCCATAATACGACGTGTCATCATACGACCCGCGATGGTCACTTCAACCGCTAACTCTTCTAACTCTTCTTTTGAACTTTGGGCATATTTCGCATTCAGCTCGTCAGAGATATTCTTTCGACGGAAATCATTTGGGAAGGCTTGTCCCTTGGCACGCATTGCGTCTAATTTCTCTAGACGTGCAGCTAAAATATCGTTTAACTCTTCTTGCGGTGCTTCTGCTTGGTTTTGCTCTGACATGATTTTTCCTATCTGTTTAGTTTTTACTATAAATTTTTTATTACAAGCCTGATTTCAAGCTTGCTTCTATAAATTGGTTTAGTTCACCGTCAAGTACACGCTGTGGGTTACGACTTTCAATCCCAGTACGCAAATCTTTGATGCGCGCATCATCTAAAACGTATGAGCGGATTTGACTGCCCCAACCGATGTCTGATTTATTATCTTCACTGATCTGTTTTTCTGCATTTTGAAGCTGTAGTTCATGCTCATAAAGCTTTGCTTTAAGCTGCTTCATCGCTTGATCTTTATTTTTATGTTGTGAGCGATCGTTTTGACACTGCACCACAATATTAGTCGGAACGTGCGTAATACGTACCGCAGATTCAGTTGTATTAACGTGCTGGCCACCTGCGCCTGATGCACGGTAAACATCAATACGAAGATCCGCAGGGTTAATTTGAATATCGATATCATCTTCAATTTCTGGGTAGATAAATGCAGAGGCAAAAGAGGTATGGCGTTTACCAGAAGAATCAAATGGAGATTTACGGACTAGTCGATGCACACCAGTTTCTGTGCGTAACCAACCGTAAGCATATTCCCCACTAAAGCGGATCGTTGCGCCTTTAATACCTGCGACGTCACCCGCTGATACTTCCATCAACTCTGTTTTGTAACCGTTTGCTTCGCCCCAGCGTAAATACATACGCAACAACATATTGGCCCAGTCTTGCGCCTCTGTGCCACCACTACCCGATTGAATGTCGAGGTAACAAGAACAAGGATCATTTTGACCTGAAAACATACGGCGAAACTCTAATACTTCTAGTTGTTTTTCAAGCGCTTCTGTTTCACTAACCGCTTCATCAAAACTATCTTGATCTTCCTCTTCAACCGCCATATCCACCAGCATTTGAATCTCTTCACAACCCGCGTCTAATGCGTCAATAGTATTAACGACTAACTCTAATGCACTGCGCTCTTTACCGAGTGCTTGGGCGCGCTCTGGTTCATTCCAGACTTCGGGGGATTCAAGTTCGCGGCTGACCTCTTCTAAACGTTCAGATTTGGCATCGTAGTCAAAGGTACCCCCTAAGCAACTCAGCGCGCTCAGTTAGGTCTTTCACTTTATTTAAAACGGGGTTGATTTCAAACATCAATTATCTCTATAGCTTCGCGTTAAAAAGAGGCGAATTTTAACCAATCTACATGGAAATAAATAGTGTATAGATGAAATAAATATTGGCTTTGATTTAATTACACCGAAGAAGGACGATGATTAGGTTTACTTCGTTTAATTCGTAAATACCTTTCTAACCATTGATGAAATTTTCGTTCAGTGATTAGCCCATGCACACGCCTATATTCCACTCCCGACTTAAACAGAATAAAAGTAGGGATATCGACTAATTTATAGTGGTTTGCTAATACCTGATGTTGTTCACTATCAATGCTAAGAAAAACGACATCTTGCTGGAACGTTTGCGAGAGAGATTGTATTACAGTTGCCATTTCATGGCTTACACCTGACCATGTTCCCCAGAAATTAATTAGGACCGGCAGAGAGGAATGAGTAATAAAACGATTAAAAAGCTCCTCATCAACATCAATCGGTTGGTCACTGAGTACTGGTTGCTCACATTGACTGCACATTGAGAGATCATGCCCCTGCGAGAGTTGCAAATCGTTAATGGCAAAACAGTGCGTACAAACAATAATTTGATCACTCATCAGCTTCCTCCTCCAATTATCATAAAGGTAGTGTAATGAAGGCAAAAACTCTAATTTAGAAAGGCATTGCAGCAAAAGTCATAAAATAAACCCTTTATTATCACTTTATAGGTGCAATTTTTTTTCATTACAGTACAGTTAACTTCCACTTGTTAAGTCAAAGTTATTAATAGCTTCTGGCTAACAAAAAAGTTCGCTTCTACCCGATACAGGTAGAAAGTGAAGCAATTTACCAATTGTATTTTAAGGAATAGATATGGAAATGTTATCTGGTGCGGAAATGGTTGTCCGCTCTCTACAAGACGAAGGTATTGAACATATTTTCGGTTACCCCGGCGGCAGTGTTTTAGATATTTACGATGCGATTTTTCAATCGGACAAAATTGAACATTATTTAGTACGTCACGAGCAAGCGGCTGTGCATATGGCTGACGCATACTCACGTGCAACCGGTAAAGTCGGCACAGTATTAGTGACCGCAGGCCCAGGCGCGACAAACTGTATAACAGGTATCGCAACAGCCTACATGGATTCTATTCCTTTAGTCGTGTTATCAGGTCAAGTACCTACGAATTGGATTGGTGATGATGCCTTCCAAGAAACGGATATGATTGGCGTATCTCGCCCTGTCGTAAAACACAGCTTTTCTTGCCGTACGGCAGAAGAGATTCCAATCGCTATCAAAAAAGCATTTTATATTGCCTCTACAGGTCGACCTGGCCCAGTGGTTATTGATCTTCCAAAGGATGTACAAAATCCACTTAATAAATTCCCGTATGAATACCCTAAAAGCGTTAGCTTACGTTCATATAGCCCAACACTAAGTGGACATAAAGGACAGATAAAGCGTGCTGTTGCCGCATTATTAAGCGCGAAAAAACCAGTGTTATATGTTGGTGGTGGCGCCATTATTGCCAACGCCTCAAAACAGGTTTTAGCACTTGCTGAAAAATTAAACCTACCAGTAACAAATACGTTAATGGGTCTTGGCGCTTTTCCTGGCGAACATAAACAATTTATCGGTATGCTAGGTATGCACGGTACTTATGAAGCGAATTTATCGATGCACAATGCTGATCTTATATTTTCTGCTGGTGCCCGTTTTGACGACCGTGTGACGAACAATGTTGATAAGTTCTGTCCAAACGCAAAAATTATGCAAATAGATATCGACCCAACGTCGATCTCTAAAAACATTCATGCAGACCTGCCTATTGTTGGTTCGATTGAAGTTGTTTTACAGCAAATGTTAGATCTTCTTGAAGAGACCCAAGCAACTAATGATCAAGAAAGCATTAATGCTTGGTGGGATCAAATCAATGAGTGGCGCGCTAAAGACTGCCTTGCTTACAAAACATCAGAAACGCATATCAAGCCACAGCAAGTGATTGAATGCTTGTACAAAGTAACGAAAGGCGATGCAATCGTTACTTCTGATGTTGGTCAGCACCAAATGGTCGCAGCGCAATATTACCCATTTAAAGAACCTCGCCAATGGATAAACTCTGGTGGCGCTGGCACGATGGGCTTTGGTTTACCGGCAGCAATGGGCTGTAAAATCGCCTTTCCAGATCGCCCTGTTGTTTGTGTAACAGGAGATGGTTCTATTCAAATGAATATTCAAGAACTTTCAACCTGTATGCAGTACAACATTCCCGTTGTAATCCTACTACTAAACAACCGCTCACTCGGTATGGTAAAACAGTGGCAAAAAATGTTTTATGGTGGCCGTCAATCGCACTCATATATGGATAGCGTACCTGATTTCGTAAAATTATCAGAAGCCTACAACCACATTGGTATTAAAGTAGATACTATTGATGAACTTGAGCCAGCACTGGTTCGCGCCTTTGAATTAAAAGAACGCGTCGTGTTTGTTGATGTTGCTATTGATCCAGAAGAGCACGTTTACCCAATGCAAGTTAAGTTTGGCAGTATGCAGGATATGTACCTGAGTAAGACGGAGAGAACCGATGCGTAGTATTATTTCAGTATTATTAGAAAATGAATCAGGTGCACTGGCACGTGTTGTTGGACTTTTTGCACAACGCGCTTATAACATCGAGTCATTAACCGTTTCTCCAACGAACGACTTGACATTGTCGCGCATGACCATCACAACAGAAGTTGATTGCCAAGCAACACTTGAACAGATGATGAAACAGCTGCATAAACTGGTTGATGTATTACGTGTTTCTGAGTTAACCGAAGGTTCACACGTTGAGCGTGAATTAATGCTACTTAAAGTGCGTACGCCAAACAGTGAAGTTCGTGAAGAGATTAAACGCACTGCTGATATCTATCGTGGACAAATCGTTGATATCACACCTAACTTATACACGATTCAATTAACCGGCGCCTGTTCAAAGTTAGATGCTTTTCTAGCAACGATAGAAGAGTCGAGCGAAATTGTTGAAGTAGTACGTTCAGGGGTTTGTGGTATTGCGCGTGGTGAAAAAGCATTACGCGGTTAACCCGCTTTCACTCGTTCAGTCCAGTTAACTTTATAACAATGCAAAGTGCAATTTTCTGCCTTTGCATTTTTCTTTTTAAGGAGCGTTATGTTTGAATTAGCGGCACTTTTATTATCAGCATTTGTTCTGTTTATGTTTGGTATTTCAGTCATTAGTTTAAGTGTAATTGCACTGATTATGGTGCTCAGTTTTATTTTATTAAGCACCTTATCCTTTATTTTTAAATTTGGCTTTTGGATATTACTTGCCATCGGCCTTTACTATTATTTTTTCAAAAGAGATGGCAATAAATTATGAAACTATTAACCTCATTATTTCTAAGTAGCACACTACTCATTAGCACACTAGCAAATGCGGCGACTTTTACTATCGAAGATGCCCACGTACGAGCGACCCCTCCACATAGCCAAAATAGTGCCGCTTTTATGAAAATTCATAATAATAGCGATATGTCACGCAAACTGGTTTCAGCAAGCAGTGATATCGCTGAACGTGTCGAGCTACATAACCACATTATGAGTGAAGGCATGATGAAGATGCGCCAAGTTGATGAGATCAATATTGATGCAAATGCTAGCGTTGAACTACGACCAGGTAGCTTCCATGTCATGTTTATTGGTTTAAATGCACCTTTAGTGGCAGGGGAGATGGTTAAATTAAAACTTTATTTTAATAATGGTGATGAAGTTATTATTGACGCACCAATTAAAAAAATTAACATGAAAAAGAAACACAACCACTAAACATTGGAATTCATTATGAAAAAACAAATTTGTGCGGCTGCAATTGCCACTGCTTTCAGTATGCCAACAATGGCAGACTTTTTAGGCGTTTATGCAGGTATCGATTACCGTACAACAGCAACAAGCTTTGAAGGTAACGACAGTGGTTTTGAAGACACCAATAATCTTTCTGGTTACGTTGCCTTAGAACATTTCATTCCATTAGTACCTAACGTGAAATTAAAATATTCAGATCTTAGTACTGAATACAATGTAGGTACAAAAGTAGAGCCGTCAAGCTCAGCGTTAAACGGTATTCTCTATTATCAATTATTTGATAACGGACTCTTCGAGTTTGATTTTGGTTTGGCTTACACAAAGGCTGAAGATATCGCAGGACAAAGTGCTGATTTGGGTCAAGCCTATGGGGCCGCGAAAGTTCATGTACCGGGTGTAGGCATGCATGCTTTTGCAGAAGTTATTGCCGGCAGCTTAACTGATGATGATGCAACAGATGCTGAAATCGGGTTAGCTTATACATTTAACCCAGACTCTGTGTTATTAAATTTCTCTGTTCGCGCAGGTTACCGTTATCAAGAGATGATCATTAATAATTACAACCAAGAAAATAAAGGCGTATTTGCAGGCTTAGAAGTACACTTTTAACGTCAGATAAGCTTAATTTTAGCAAAATAAAAAAGCCCCGACATAAATAGTTATGTCGGGGCTTTTTTAGTTTATATCCCTCAGTAAAGTGTTACTGAAGTCATGTTACAGTTTGAAAGACGCAAGCTCCTCTTCTAGGTTAGCGGCTGCTGTACGCATATTTTCCGTTGAGCTTTTAGCACCCGACGCAATTTCACTACCGTTACGCGCGTTATCAGAAATAATGCTGATACGTTGTGAGATATCATCTCCAACACGAGACTGCTCACCCGCAGCTTCAGCAATATGATGACTCATTTCTGTTATTGTCGATAAAGACTCTGCAATGCGACCTAATGCTTCCGCGCTCTCTTCTGACTTCTCAACAGTCGTTTGACTATTCTCGATGCTCATGTTGATAGAAGATACCGCGCGTTGAGAAGCGCTTTGAAGGCGCTCAATCATACCTTGAATTTCAGTCGTACTATCCTGAGTTCTCCCTGCTAAACTACGTACTTCATCAGCAACAACAGCGAAGCCTCGCCCTTGCTCTCCAGCACGCGCAGCCTCGATAGCGGCATTTAACGCTAACAGATTAGTCTGCTCGGCAATACCACGTATCACATCAAGTACCGATACAATATTATCAACATCGCCACCAAGCTCTTCTATCACCTCGCCCGCTTCGCTTACTCGTGTTACCAGCGACATCAATGAAGCAGATGATGCTTCCGTTAACGTACGCGCTTGCTCACCCTCTTTATCTGCTTGTTGTGTCGCATGAGCAGTGTTTTGGGCATGTTCTGAAACAGTTTGCGAAGAACTAGTCATTTCGACCATCGCAGTCGCCACCATGTCTGTTTCACTGTTTTGTGATTGTGAAACTTCATCCATACTTTGGGTACGGCGATCTGCTTCGTTAAGCTCGGCACGGAAACCCTCTACTAATTGGTTGACCGATAATAACATATGGTGAAGTGATGATTTCATGGTCAGCGTCGCCCCATAAATACTTTCAGGACTCACACCAGCGTCATCAACATTAAATGCTAAATCACCTTGCGCCACTTTTTGTACCACTGATAATACTTCTGATGGTTCGCCACCTAATAAACGCAATAAATCTCGTACAAAGAAGAACAGTAGAATCGAGATAACAATTGCTAGTGCAATACTTGCAAGTACCATCCATTTAGCCGTGGCCCAAAAACGTTTGTCAGTTTCTGCATTACTAATACCGGTTCCAACAACCCAGCCCCACTTAGGGGACTTTTGCGCAATTGAAGTGATCATCACAACAGTACCATCACGCTCAGAGCTCCATAAATATTTTGCAATACCAGATGTTTTATTCACAGCAGCCAGCAAAATATCAGCAACACTACCACCACTCGCATCTTTAAAATCATGGAAACTAGTACCATGTAATTGAGGATCAAGAGGTGTAGCCACAAAATCCATTTTATCATCGGCTACATAAACGTACTCATTCTCGCTATATTTGTTTTCGCGCAGAATTTGTGTGGCCATTTTTTTACCGTCTTCCAGCGAAATAACATTGGTATCGACCAAGTTTTCAATCTGAACAATAGTATTGTAAGCGCTTTTAAATAACTGATAGATGCGCGCTTCATTATCTGCTTCGCTGGCACTTTTTAAGGTTAACAAGCTAATAATAGAGAGCAGCAATAATGCAGCAAAAATCAATATTGAAGCAAAGGTAAATTTCAACTTGAGGGTCATGTGGCATTCCTTTTTTGATAAAGATTATTTTTAATCGATACGGGATTTAATTTAAAAGTAGCCCAAGATCTTTGTACTGTCCTCAAATCTTTATAATATTAGCGGCAATCAACTTTGTTTTATGCTGTTTTCTTCGCTAATATCGGCTAACTCACATTTACTTAACTAAAAGAGAATACATTGAACGACATACCTACTAGCGCATTACTAATCTCATTGATTGTTTTGATCGTTATTTCCGCTTACTTTTCTAGCTCAGAAACAAGCATGATGTCGCTAAATCGTTACCGATTACGCCATATGGCTAACGATAAAAATAAAACCGCGATCCGCGTAGAAGCTTTATTAAACAAACCAGATAAATTAATTGGCTTAATATTGATTGGTAATAACCTCGTTAATATCTTAGCTTCGGCATTGGCAACTATCCTAGGGCAACGTTTATTTGGTGACGCGGGTATCGCTATCGCCACCGGAGCACTAACATTAGTAATTTTGATCTTTGCGGAAGTTACCCCAAAGACATTAGCGGTGCTTTACCCAGAAAAAATAGCCTTTCCTAGCTCTTTCATACTAACCCCATTACAAAAGTTACTTAGCCCACTAGTATGGCTTATTAACGGTATCTCAAATGGCTTATTACGTATTTTTGGCATCAATGTTAACCACCAGAGTGATAATGCGCTATCGCGTGATGAGTTGCGTTCAGTGGTACACGAAGCGGGCACTATGATTCCTGAACATCACCAACAAATGCTTTTGAGTATTTTAGAGTTAGAAAAAGTGACCGTTGATGAAATCATGATCCCGAGGAACGAAATTGCTGGAATCGATATCAACCAAGACTGGGAAACAATATTAAAACAGCTAAAGCATCGAACACATACTATGACGTTGCTATATCGAGATACCATCGATGACGCAATCGGCTTTGTCCACGCGCGTGACTCATTATTAATTTTATTAAAAGAAGACTTTACCAAGACAACGCTATTGCGGAGTGTACGAGAGCTATATTTCATTCCCGAAGGGACGCCATTAAATACCCAGCTTATTAAGTTTCAGCATAATAAAGAGCGTATTGGCTTAGTCGTTGATGAATATGGCGATATTCAAGGCTTAGTGACGCTTGCAGATATTCTCGAAGAGATTGTTGGTGACTTTACGACTACACGTGTACCAAATAGCTCTCAGGAGATTCATAAGCAACATGATAACTCTTATATTATTGAGGGTAGCTTAGGTATTCGAGATATTAATAAAGAGATGGACTGGACATTACCAACTGATGGGCCACGTACTTTGAATGGCTTAATCTTGGAACACTTAGAAGCAATTCCTACAGGACGCATTAGCGCAAGAATTTGTGGCTATCCGATGGAAATATTAGAAGTTGAAAATAACATGGTTAAACTAGTAAAAGTAATGCCACATTTATATAGTGGTGATGAGGAAAGCTAGCAAGTAGGATCATTGATTGTTTGCAACATGCAAACAATCAATGAAGGGGTTTAATTACAGTTGATTTAATTGCGCTTCGCTTAATGCAATATCATCGTTTTTGTTCACACCAACACCTGCATCAATAATCGCCTGTGCAATCTCTTTCGCTTCTTCTAATGAGTGCATTAAATAAGTACCGCACTGAAATTCATTAAGTTCAGGGATCTCATTTTGTGCTTTTACATTCAATACATCCTGCATTGCAGCAAGCCAAGCAGCTCCCACTTCAGACTCTGTTGGTTCACCGATCAAGCTCATGTAAAAACCAGTACGACACCCCATTGGCGAGATATCGATAATCTCAACATTATCACTGTTTAGGTGATCGCGCATAAAACCTGCATAAAGATGCTCAAGAGTATGGATACCTTTCTCAGATAAGATATCTTTATTTGGTGCAGTAAAACGTAGGTCAAACACAGTGATGGTATCTTTACCTGGTGTTTGCATTTTTTTAGCAATACGCACAGCTGGCGCATTCATGATCGTATGATCAACGGTAAAACTATCTAATAGTGGCATTTTTTCTCTCTCTTTTTAACATTAGGCGAAGAATAATCTCCACAACCAACTTGAATCTAAGTTTTCTTTGCAACCACGCAGTTGGGCTGCATATTTTTTGGATCGAGCATCAACTGTACGCGATACTTTAATTAACCAAGGTTTTTTATTATAACTCTTGTTTTTGTATCCGCCCCAGCCTTCATGGTAATTCAAGTATTGTGCATAAGCATCCCACTTGGAAACACCGTTTACTTTTTGTGTTTTGTGGGTAAACCATCCCATAAAGTCAATTGCATCATCAAAATCGCTACGACTTGCCCAGCTATTTCCGGTTTCTCGCTGGTAATCATCCCAGGTCATAGTCTTAGCTTGCGCGTAACCATACGCATCACTGGCACGTCCAATTGGGATAAACCAAAAGTATTGCATCGGTGGTGCTGCATTATGTTTGAAACTACTTTCTTGATACATCATCGCTAGAGGAACATGTATTGGTGTCCCCCATTTTTCATTCATCTTTTTGGAAGCTTTATACCAGTCACGATGTTCAAAAAATATCTCACAAATGTTATCAGGATTTTTAGGCGGTGGTGTGGCACAGCCAGATAATATTAAAAGCGTAAAAATAAATATTAACTTTTTTTTTATTTTCATTGAACTTAATTCCAAATAGGTGGACTAATAACTTATAAACAGAACAACCTTTTTATAAACATATTGTTATAACCAAGTTGACTAACCACCAACTCAGTACAGCGGACTAACCACCCGAAATATTATATTCCTTACTTTAAAGCCTCTCATTTGAGAGGCTTTTTTTTATACTTTTTCTGCGTTTTTAAAATAACTTATCAAGTAATCATCAAAATTCAATTTATCAGCAAGCTCAATTTCACGCTGCTTAATCTGCGAGGATTCTTTTTGATCTTCAAAATATTGGTCTGACCAAATTTGATATGGCTGATCAATTAACGCCTGTTTGTATTCTTTAGAGAGTGCTAAAGCCAATGGTCCATTATCACTATCTGCTGAGATAATTTTATCTAAAATACGTGCCGAACTAGTTAACTCGGGAGCATTAAAACGCGGTGCAATATGCTCAATAGCTTGCTTATAGCGCTCTTCATTACCACTTTTATCTAATACAACTGCTAATGCTTTTAATTCATTAGTGATCCATTCTCCCCACTGCGCAACAGATAAGGTTCGCCCATCAATTTCTAATGTTAAATCAGGATTTCTTCCTTCCGTGACAATCGCACTTAAGTTACCTGCAAAGTGTTTCGATTCAGTAGCAGAGATATCCTCAGAAGGTTTAATCGCACACCAAGTTAAGAATAGATCTAAAAAGTTAACCTGCTCCTCGGTAATACCGACTTTAGAAAATGGGTTTACATCTAATGAACGTATCTCGATATACTCAACGCCACGTGCATGCAAAGCTTGTGAAGGTGTTTCCCCAGTTTTTTGCACGCGTTTAGGGCGAATAGAGGCATACAGCTCATTTTCAATCTGTAATACATTATCATTTAGTTGAATGTATTTATCGCCATCTTTAACGCCTAGCTCTTTAAATTCAGGGGCTTTTTTATGTAAGGCTTGTCGCACCGAATCAATATAATTATCAACGCTGTTATAACAAATATTTAGGGAAGATTGCGAACTGTTGGTATAGCCTAAATCGCTTAAACGTAAGGAAGTCGCATAAGGTAAGTAAATAGTACCTTTACCAACTTTTTTAAAGTCCAGTTTAGTCTCTTTACCCTGTAGAAATGATTGGCATAATGCAGGAGATGCGCCAAATAGATAAGGGATCACCCAGCCATAACGGAAATAGTTACGCACCAATCCTAAATAGCCCGCTGATTGCGCTGCATGTCCTGTGAGTGATGATTGGTGAATTTCTCGCCAAGTATCCCAAAAAGAGGCCGGTAAGGAAAAATTATAGTGCACGCCTGCAATAATCTGCATCATGCTACCGTAACGGTTTTTTAAACCTTGTCGGTAAGCTGTTTTCATTTTCCCGGTATTCGAGTTACCGTATTGTGCCAACTCAATGTTATCTTGACTTTCAACAAAACAAGGCATGCTAATTGGCCATAACGTTTCATCATTTTCAAGGTGCATAGCAGCGTAATGGTGAATATCATTAAGGTAATCAAATAACTGATCCACGCCCTTTGCAACAGGTGTAATAAACTCTAATAAGCTCTCAGAAAAATCAGTGGTAATTGAATCATGACAAAGCGCACTGCCAAATGCATAAGGATGACTTGCTTCTGATAGTTTACCATCTGGCTTAACGCGTAACCCTTCACGTTCTACACCACGGCCAAAACCAACCAATGCATGAGACTGTTGTTCAATTATATCTAAACGTTGTTGGAAATTAAGAGACAAGAGTACACCCTTTAAGTGATAAAAAGAGGTAGCAGAGTACCTTAAATAAGGCTCTGTTTACAAGTTACTTATATAAAATAAAGCATTGGAATGACAATCATTAGGTAGCGAATTGCTTTGCCTGTCAGGATACATATCACCGATTTAATGATCGCTAATTTTAACCAACCAGCAACTAAAGGAAGTAGATCACCGACCACTGGTAACCAGCTTAATAGTAATGAATAAATACCGTACTTATGACAAAAAAATATCGCTTTTTGATGCTTAGCTTGTGCTTTTTCTCTACCCCAAGAGAAATAGTACCCCATATAATAAGTTAATATTGCACCAAGGCTATTGCCGATAGTCACCGCAATAAAATACCCCCATGCCCCTTCAGGGTTATTTTTTACATAATAAATCAGCAATAACTCAGAACCACCAGGTAACAGAGTAGATGAGATGAAGGCACTCATAAAAAGGCTACCTAACTCAATTAGCGTAGTATCAAAAAACAAAATAACTCCAATAAAAAAGGCCACTTAACTAAGTGGCCTTTTAAAAACGAATAATACTTAACGCTTAACCAATTAGCGCTAGCAGCACACCAGCAGCAACAGCACTACCAAGTACACCAGCTACGTTTGGTCCCATCGCATGCATCAGTAGGAAGTTATGAGGGTTTGACTCTAAGCCTACTTTATTAGCAACACGTGCAGCCATTGGAACTGCAGATACACCTGCCGCACCGATTAATGGATTAATAGGATCTTTAGAGAACTTATTCATTATTTTCGCCATGATAACACCTGAGGCAGTACCAATTGAGAAGGCGACAGCACCTAGTCCTAAAATACCTAATGTTTCGATATTTAAAAACGACTCAGCTGATAATTTAGAACCAACACCGAGACCTAAGAAGATTGTCACAATGTTAATTAATTCATTTTGCGCTGTAGAGCTTAAACGATCAACAACACCAGACTCACGCATCAAGTTACCTAGACAGAACATACCTACCAGCGGCGTTGCTGCCGGTAAGAAAAGAATCGTCATCATTAATACTGCTAATGGGAAGATAATTTTCTCTTTTTTGCTCACAGGACGTAGTTGCTTCATCTTGATTTCACGTTCAGCAGGCGTTGTTAATGCACGCATAATCGGTGGCTGAATTAGCGGTACCAATGCCATATATGAGTATGCAGCAACGGCAATTGCACCGAGTAACTGAGGCGCAAGCTTAGAAGCTAAAAAGATAGCCGTAGGACCATCTGCACCACCAATAATGGCAATCGCAGCAGCATCTTGCATGGAGAATTCCATCCCAGGTACATAGTTAAGTAAAATTGCACCAAATAGCGTAGCAAAAATACCGAACTGCGCAGCAGCCCCTAAAAATAGTGTTTTAGGGTTCGCAATCAACGCACCAAAATCGGTTAATGCCCCAACCCCCATAAAGATAATCAGCGGGAAAACACCCGTTTCAATACCAATATGGTAAATGTAATAAAGCATTCCGCCTTCGTCATTAAAACCAGCATTAGGAATATTGGCTAAAATAGCACCAAAACCAATCGGCAATAATAATAAAGGTTCAAATTTTTTGGCAATTGCAAGGTATAGCAGAATACAGCCAACCGCAATCATCACCAGATCAGGAAACTCAAAATGAGCAATACCTGTATCATTCCAAAGTGTTAATAATCCATCCACTTTTATCTATTCCTTAACCGACAGTAAACAGGGCTTCACCCACTGCCACTGCATCACCTTCTCGAACTAATACAGATTGCACAACACCTGATTTTGGTGCGCGGATCTCTGTTTCCATTTTCATCGCTTCCATCACAAGTAATACATCACCTTCGTTTACTTGCTCGCCTTCTGCGACTAATACTTTAAAAATATTACCCGCTAAAGGTGCTGGCACATCTTCACCCTCACCTGTAGGTGCGGCAGGTGCCTCACTAACAGCGGTTAACGGGGTTGTTGCAGCGCCTGCAGGTGTAATACCATCAATACTTCCTTCAGGGCCAACTTGGACGTTAAATACCTGTCCATCGACAGCAACAGAGTAAGTTTTAGGCTCAGATGGTTTAGACTCACTTGCAACCGCCATATCATCAGCACTCGGAACTGGTTCAAAGGCATCAGGGTTATTACGGTTCTCTAGGAACTTAAGACCAATCTCTGGGAATAAAGCATAAATAAGGGCATCATCAATTTCTTGATCTGCAACTTTAATCCCTTTTTCTGTGGCTAGCTTTTTAAAGTCATCTTGAATCGCTTGCATCTCTGCAGGAATATTGTCTGCAGGACGACAAGTAATCGCCTCACCACCTTCTAAGACTTTTGCTTGTAGCTCAGCATTAACGGGTGCTGGTGTTGCACCATATTCACCTTTTAACACACCCGCAGTTTCTTTAGTGATGTTTTTGTAACGTTCACCCATTAGTACGTTAATTACAGCCTGGGTACCAACAATTTGTGATGTTGGTGTTACTAAAGGAATAAAACCAAGATCTTCACGAACTCGCGGGATCTCTTGTAATACAGCATCCATTTTATCAGCAGCACCTTGCTGTTTAAGCTGGCTTTCCATGTTAGTTAACATGCCACCCGGTACTTGTGCGATAAGAATACGTGGATCAACGCCTTTCAATTCACCTTCAAACTTCACATACTTTTTACGTACTTCACGGAAGTAAGCAGAGATATCTGCAAGCTGCGGTAACGCAAGGCCAGTATCTCGCTCAGTCCCTTCAACAATAGAAACTAATGTTTCTGTTGGTGAATGTCCGTAAGTCATACTCATTGAAGAGATTGCGGAATCGACAATATCGATACCTGCATCGATCGCTTTTTGCTGTGTCGCAAGGCTTAAGCCAGTTGTTGCATGGCAATGCAGTGCCAATGGAATATCGGTAGCCGCTTTAATTTTAGTAATTAGCTCGTGTGCTTCGTAAGGTTTTAACAATCCAGCCATATCTTTAATACAGATAGAGTGTGAGCCCATATCTTCAAGACGCTTAGCCATATCAACCCAACCATCAATGCTATGCACTGAACTTGTTGTGTAAGAGATTGTGCCCTGTGCATGCGCGCCCACTTTTACTGCAGATTTAATCGCAGTTTCAAAGTTACGAACATCATTCATTGCATCAAAGATACGGAATACATCAACACCATTGGTATGAGCACGCTCAACAAATTTTTCTACTACATCATCAGCATAATGACGGTAGCCTAATAGGTTTTGACCACGCAACAACATCTGTTGAGGCGTATTTGGCATTGCCCCTTTCAGTGCTCGAATGCGATCCCATGGATCTTCGCCAAGGTAACGGATACAAGCATCAAATGTAGCACCACCCCATGTTTCTAAAGACCAGTAACCAATTTTATCTAATTTTTCTGCAATCGGTAGCATATCGTCGATACGCATGCGTGTTGCAAACAGTGATTGATGTGCGTCACGAAGTACAACTTCGGTGATCGCCAGTGGCTTAGACATATTCACTTGCTCCTTCATATTTTGGTTTTCCATTATGCGAGTTCAGCTTTACGATATTGCTGCACAGCACTGGTAATCGCCGCGATTACTTGTGGATTGATTTCAGATTTTGAAGTCGTAGCGGGCGCTACTTTATTATTTTTTGCACGTTGACTAATAACGGGTGCATCTGCAGGTATAAATTTTGCCATCAGTTTAACGGCAATCAGTAATAACCCTAGAAATGAAAAAACAAATGCCATCCCTAATCCAAAAAGTGTTATTGCTTGAAATAACGACTCATTAATATCCATACTTGTTATCCTTTTTTTGCACTATAGAAGAGTGCCCTTTTAGAAACAATCTCAATAAGTGAATAATTATTCAAACTGAGATTGCATTTAACGCCCTATAAACGATGAATAATCATCAAAAGAAACGACGCTAAAAGCAGAAACAATGTGTTTATTTAATTATCCTACGGTTGAAAAAGTAGGAAAAAAAATTAAACAACATTTCCAAAACGACACATTATAATAGTTTCCGGATAAAATTGGAAGCAGGTGCACTTTGCTGGCAAGCTTCCCTGTATTTTATGGTCTAGCTAAGTAACACGGGTGTTAGAGAAGGATGAAAGAATAGTTATGCAAAAAACAGGTCAGTAATCGACAATTTCAATATTGATCTAACTCCCAAAAACACGAAGATTCACAATGAAATTTTATTCATAAAAAATAAATATTTATGCACATAAATTTAACATTGTAATAACATTATTATTTTAAAGATAAGGAAGGTATTAAAAAAATAAGATGGTGCGGGTGAAGGGATTCGAACCCCTGACCGCCTGGTTCGTAGCCAGGTACTCTATCCAGCTGAGCTACACCCGCATAGATGCAAAATATTGAGGAACAATATTTTCAAAGCTCTAAAAACAAAAAAACTTACCTAAGTAAGCCTTTAAAAAAGAATGGTGCGGGTGAAGGGATTCGAACCCCTGACCGCCTGGTTCGTAGCCAGGTACTCTATCCAGCTGAGCTACACCCGCCGCGATATTCTTTTATGTTTTCATTTCGATTCAAAAATCACCATTTCGTGCAAATAGAAATATGGTGCGGGTGAAGGGATTCGAACCCCTGACCGCCTGGTTCGTAGCCAGGTACTCTATCCAGCTGAGCTACACCCGCTTTAAGAATCTATACAAAATGGCGGAGAAGGAGGGATTCGAACCCTCGAACAAGCTATAAACTCGTTACTCCCTTAGCAGGGGAGCGCCTTCGGCCACTCGGCCACCTCTCCGTCGTCTTGTTGGCGCTCATAATACTGTCTTATGAAAACAAGTCAAACTTTTTTTAAAGAGTTACTCCTGTTTGCTCACTAAATCAACAAAGGTTCTATTTTATGAACAAAATCACCTTTTTTAATCTCTAAAATTGTTCACAATGTATTTTTACAACTAGCTCAAAGCACTGAGGCGATCAGAAATACAGGCAAATATTTTTTAGCAGATCAAAAAAAAGAGCCCTTAGGCCCTTTATGTAATCGCTAACAATTACTTGTTATCTTTTTCTGCTTGGATACGCATATAAATTTCTTCACGGTGAACAGATACTTCTTTAGGTGCATTCACACCTACACGTACCTGATTTCCTTTTACGCCCAATACGGTAACGGTTACGTTATCGCCGATCATCAGAGTTTCACCAACTCGACGAGTTAAAATTAGCATGTCCTGCTCCTATTATTATTAGTTTTTCCCAGTTGCGCTTTTATTATGAACTAACGGTAAAAATAATTCATATCTTTTTTACGGAATGAGAGATTAAGTGTTATTTTTCTTCTGTAGGCTCTGTTGCTAGCTCAAATGCCTTATGTAATGCACGCACTGCTAACTCTAAATACTTACTATCAACTAAAACTGAAATTTTAATTTCAGATGTCGCTATTTGATGAATGTTTATACCTTCTTCGCCTAATGTTTCAAACATTGTTTTAGCAACACCAGGGTGATTCCACATACCAACACCAACAATAGATACTTTTGCAATTTCCTCATTACCTTGTACAGTTTCCGCTTTTAACTCCGCACATACCGTTTCCAGTAATGCTTTGGCTTGCTGATAATCATCACGATGAACAGTAAAAGTAAAATCTGTTTTTCCATTACCCACGGTATTCTGTACGATCATATCCACATCAATATTCGCATCACCAATTGGTGAAAGAATTTGCGCTGCAACAGTTGGTTGATCAGGTACACCAGAAAGGGTTAAACGCGCTTCATCACGATTAAACGCGATACCAGAGATAACTGGAGATTCCATTTTATTTTCCTCATAACTGATTAACGTTCCGCCACCATCTTTAAAACTAGATAGTACACGAAGTGGTACATTATATTTCCCTGCAAACTCTACAGAGCGAATTTGTAAAACTTTAGTTCCTAAACTTGCCATCTCTAACATCTCTTCAAAAGTGATGCTATCTAAACGACGAGCATTAGGTTCGACACGTGGATCGGTAGTGTATACACCATCGACATCGGTATATATTTGGCATTCATCGGCCTTAAGCGCGGCGGCAATAGCCACGGCAGAAGTATCACTTCCCCCACGGCCTAGCGTAGTAATATTATTGTTTTCACAGCGCCCTTGGAAACCAGCAACAACCACAACACGTCCGGCCTTAAGGTGTGACTGTAAATTTTCAGTCTCTACGTCTAGAATACGTGCTTTAGAATGACTTCCATCTGTTTTCATACGGATTTGATCACCCGTCATTGAAACAGCATCAACACCTAAGTGATGCAAAGCCATTGATAACAATGCTATCGTTGTTTGCTCACCTGTTGTTAATAACACATCCATTTCACGAGCGCTTGGGGTTGCATGCAACTCTTTAGCTAATGCGATCATACGATTCGTCTCACCAGACATTGCTGAAAGTACGACCACAACATCATGCCCAGCATCTCTGGTTGCTTTTACTTTATCTGCAACAACCTTAATTCGTTCGACATTCGCGACCGATGTACCACCATACTTTTGAACTATTAATGACATCTTTTTTGCTTCTCAGTTATGGCGTCACTCAGACGCCAATCCATTTATAATTTTGTTGTTAGCCAAGGCTCAACAAGTGCGAGTGCATCATTTAATGCATCAGGGTTATTTCCGCCAGCCATCGCCATATCAGGACGACCACCACCTTTACCACCCACAGGAACAGCGACTAAGTTAACAAGCTCACCGGCTTTTACCTTCTTCGTTAGATCTTTAGTTACACCGGCAATAATGCTTACTTTATCATCGGCAACTTTAGTCGCTAAAACAACAATGCCTGATTGTAATTTATTCTTCATTTCGTCAACACTGTCACGTAGCGTTTTAGGATCAATACCTTCGATATTAGCAACAACGACTTTAATACCGTTAATTTCAATTGCATTACCCGTTAAGTTAGAACCTTTTTCACTCGCGATCTTAGCTTTAAGTGTCGCTAACTCTTTTTCTAGTGCTTTGTTGCGATCTAGTGTTTGCATGATTTTTTCACCAATGCTGAAAGAATCACCTTTTACTAAGTCGCAAGCTTTACTAAATTGCTCACGAAGGTTAGATAACTTTTCTTCCGCTGCAATACCAACAGAAGCTTCAACACGTCGAACGCCGGCTGCAATACCAGCTTCTGAAGTGATCAGGAATAGTCCCATATCACCAGTACGTGTTGCATGAGTACCACCACAAAGCTCGACTGAGAAATCACCCATTTGAACAACACGCACCATTTCATCGTACTTTTCACCAAACAGCGCCATTGCCCCAGTAGTTTTAGCTTCTTCAATGTCCATTAGCTTGGTAACAATTTCAAAGTTATTACGAATTGCTTGATTAACCAAATGTGTAACTTGATTTAGTGTCCCCATTGATAATGCTTCAAAATGAGAGAAATCAAAACGCAGTTTTTCAGCGTCACACAACGATCCCTTCTGAGTTACATGTTCACCTAATGTATGGCGTAACGCTGCATGCAATAAGTGCGTAGCTGAATGATGTAAGGCAATTGCTTGGCGACGATCATTTTCCACTTCTGCGTGTACTTTTTCATTAACGGTTAATGAGCCTGAGCTTAAATAACCGATATGTAAGAAGGCATCGCCTGATTTTTTAGTATCCGTTACAGTAAAAATCCCATTATTAAGCTTTAAAACGCCAGCATCACCAGTTTGACCACCAGATTCAGCATAAAATGGTGTTTTCGATAAAACCACTTGCGCATTATCGCCTTCTGTTAAAGCATCAACAAAAGTGCCATCTTTAACAAGATTTGTTACCGTAGCGCTACCTTCTAAGGTTTCATAACCGATAAATTCAGTTTTGCCTTCGATTTTTAAAACATCATTATAATCTTTACCAAAGTTATTAGCCTGTTGAGCACGAGAGCGTTGCTCTGCCATCGCTATATCAAACCCATCTTGGTCAATTGTTAGCTCACGCTCACGGGCGATGTCTGCAGTTAAATCAGCAGGGAATCCGTAAGTATCATAAAGTTTGAACACAACATCACCAGGTACCACTGAACCTTCTAGATCATTAAGTGCACCATCAAGAATCTGTAAACCACGCTCTAGCGTTTTACCAAATTGCTCCTCTTCTAAACGAAGAATTTTCTCAACAAATAAACGTTGTTGTAATAGCTCAGGGTAAGCATTACCCATCTGCTGGATAAGCTCCTCATAAACTTTATAGAAGAAAACTTCCTTTGCGCCTAACTTATGGCCATGACGAACCGCACGGCGAATGATACGACGTAATACATATCCACGCCCTTCATTAGAAGGCATCACACCATCTGCAATTAAGAATCCACATGAACGGATATGATCAGCGACGACGCGTAATGACTTATCTTCAAGATCAGTCGCTCCAGTCACTTCCGCTACTTTTTTAATTAAACCTTGAAAAATATCGATATCGTAGTTGGAATGTCCATTTTGTAAAATAGCAGAAATACGTTCAAGCCCCATCCCTGTATCAACAGACTGTTTCGGAAGCTCTTCCATTTTTCCATCTGCATGGCGGTTATATTGCATGAAAACTAAATTCCAGATCTCAATAAAGCGATCACCATCTTCTTCTGGAGATCCAGGAGGACCTCCCCAAATGTGCTCACCGTGATCATAGAAAATTTCAGAACATGGGCCACAAGGCCCTGTATCACCCATTGACCAGAAGTTATCAGATTCAAATTTCTTATCAGGTGATTTATCACCAATACGGATAATCTTTTCTTTCGGCACGCCAATTTTATCGGCCCAGAATGAAAATGCTTCATCATCACTTTCATAAACAGTAACCAGTAATTTTTCTTTAGGTATATTTAAAACCTCAGTTAAATATTCCCACGAAAAGGAAATCGCTTCTTCTTTGAAGTAATCACCAAAGCTAAAGTTACCTAACATTTCAAAAAAAGTATGGTGGCGAGCCGTATAACCAACGTTATCTAAATCATTATGTTTACCGCCAGCACGAACACAACG
This sequence comes from Psychromonas sp. psych-6C06, assembly GCF_002835465.1. Lineage (NCBI taxonomy): Bacteria > Pseudomonadati > Pseudomonadota > Gammaproteobacteria > Alteromonadales > Psychromonadaceae > Psychromonas > Psychromonas sp. psych-6C06. The sequence goes on from NZ_PIZM01000019.1 coordinate 33,087, forward strand.
CTGACTAGAAGTCGCACGAGAGTATGCACGCTGTTCTGAACCAAGAAATGTATCTTTAAATTGATTCATACCTGCATTAGTAAATAACAAGGTAGGATCGTTATCAGGTACAAGAGAGCAACTGCTCACTATTTGATGGCCTTTCTTAGTAAAAAAATCAAGAAATCCTTGGCGAATTTCAGACGTCGACATAATCGTGGTCATGAGTTATTCCAAATTTGATAATGGGTAAAAAATTAGTGGTTAATATAACACGGAGCATGTAACGGGGAAAGTAGGCATCCCCTCACATTCAGCCTAATTTTCATTCAACTATTGACACAGAACCGCACATATATGAAACTACATACGTAACCAGTTACGTATAGAGGGGGATACAAATGGATTATATGAAAAGCTTGGCAACACTCAGCCTTGGAAGCCGATTGAAGCGCCTAAGTGACCAGTTATTTGCCGAAGTTGCAATTATTTATGATCAGGCAGGGTTAAAACTCAATCCCAATTATTTTCCCCTTATTAATTTACTTAATAGCGTTGGCCCTATTGGTATTACACAGGCAGCAGATTATTTATCTATCAGCCACCCTGCTGTTAGTAAAATAGCTGATAAAATGATTAAAGAAGGCTATTTAATAAAGCAACCACACCCTACTGATAAACGCGCTAGTTTATTAAGTTTAACGATAAAAGCGCTACATATAATTAAACAAGCGACGCCAGTTTGGGAAGCGCTGAAACAACAACTTGATTATATTGAAAACCTGCAAACTCATTCCTTATTGACATCTATCGATCAGTTTGAGAGTAACTTAAATAATTATAACTTAGCGCAAGCAGTCGCTAATCAGCTTACAAGAAAGAATGCCAAAATAGAGCTAATAAACTGGCACCCAGATTATAAGAATGATTTTTATAAGTTAAATTTTAATTGGTTAGAGAGTGAGTTTTACGGCGACCTTACAGAGAAAGATAAACATGCGCTAGAAAATCCAGAAAGTTATTACCTTTCACATGGAGGCTATATATTTTTTGCGAAACAAGAAGCAAAAATTGTTGGTTGTATTGCGATGAAACCAGAAGAAAATGGCTATATGGAACTTTCAAAAATGGCAGTTACGCCAGAAATGCAAGGTCAAGGAGTAGGCAGAAAACTGATCTTGGAAGCAATTGCAAAAGCACGAGAACTGGCAGTTTCTACCATTTATTTAGAAACTAACAGCAAATTAAAACGGGCACTTACTTTATATCAACATATCGGTTTTGCACATTGTAATCATCCAAAAGGAAAAAGTGACTACCACCGAGCTGACGTTTATATGGAGCTTAAACTCTATGTCTAACCGTCAACCAAAAATAGAGCTTATTTCAGGTGCAAAAGCAGCGCTCCCCCTGATGCTTGGAGCAATACCGTTTGCAATCTTATTTGGTACATTAGCACCTACGAGTGGATTAACGCCTTTAGCGACTATAGCAATGTCAATCTTTGTTTTTGCAGGATCTGCACAATTTATTGTATTAGCTTTAATCGTAGCAAAAGCACCATTAGAAATGATTTTACTCACCACTTTTGTTGTTAATTTGCGACATATACTTTATGCAACAGCATTAGTAGAACATGTAAAAGATCTGCCAATGAAGTGGCGCGCAGTGCTAGCATTTGGGCTAACGGATGAAACCTTTGCCAATATGAGCCAACGTTACTTACAAAGAGATAAAGAATATGCGCACTACTTCTATTTGGGCTCTATGTGCAGTTTTTACTTAACATGGGTTTCATTTACTATTTTAGGCGTTTTACTAGGCACTATGATTCCTGATATGAGTAACTGGGGCTTAGAATTTGCAATGTCGGTTACCTTCATTGGTATGGTGGTCCCCTATATGGATAGTAAAGCAATGATAAGCGCGATTATAGCAGCAGGGTTTAGTTCACTGATATTTGCACAACTACCAAATAAACTCGGCCTGATCATCAGTGCATTAATAGGTGTAATGATTGGACTAACGATTTCAAAGCTAAGTAAAAGGCAATTATCTTATGAATGAATGGCTATTAATTTTCGGAATGTTTGCGATCACTTTTACAATTCGCTTTATTATGTATGCATTTGCAGGAAAGATGAATTTTCCAAATTGGCTTGCTGAATCACTAAAATTTGTGCCCCCTGCAGTCCTTACTGCAATAATCGTCCCTTCTGTATTAATGCCAACAGGCGAATTAGATTTCAGCATAACTAATAGCTATTTGATAGCAACGGTCTTTGCGTTTGTAATTGCGCTGTACACAAAAAATTTATTAAAAACAATTGGCTTAGGAATGATTTTTTTTCTGATTTTACGTTATATGGCAATGTAGCCAAATAATATTTTCCCGTTTAGTTCTTTAATTTTAAAGGGATTTATATACTGCAAAGCTTATATTAAACCGATAAAATTAAGTTATGAATTAATCGCATTAACCCAATAGTATTATTTATCTACACAGGCTATAGACTTTTCACCATTCGAGTATAGATCAACGTTATAAGCCACTAACATCAACAATCACTGCAGGCTTAGTGAACAGTGATTGCTCGTATTAGGTGTTTTTGCGGTGGAAAGTCTTCGCAGAGGCCCGAAGCTAGTACCACATAGATTGCGCGATATTCGCCCTACTCTCTCTTTAGCCCATCATAAGTCATCAGAATTAAAAAACACCAGCAAGAAACACGTACTTGGTCTGTTTAATTGGGCGTTTGGCGATGGGTGGACATTGCTCATCGCTTCGCGATATTCGCCCTACTATCACTATACGTATGGTGCACTTAAATATTAAAGTATCTCAGAAATGATTATTAATCATTTCTTTCTGTCCAATTACGGCAAGCACTTAGCTATGCTTCATTTTTAAAATCCCTAAAACGAAAAAATCCCTGCTGACGTAGTCAACAGGGATTGTTCGTATTAGGCGTTTGGCGATGGAAAGGGTTCGCAGAGCTCACCCGCTCGTGAAACATCGCTGTCGCGATACTCGCCCTACTCTCTCCGTAGCTCATCATAAATCGTAGGTAATAAAAAACCCCTGTCGGGAACTAACTCAACAGGGGTTTGTTATTGGGCGTTTGGCGATGGGTGGACATTGCTCATGAGCCATCGCTTCGCGATATTCGCCCTACTATCCCATGATTTGCTACTACCTACGGCAGGCTGTTCACCTTTCCCCATGTGGGAGTAGGTCTTCATTTATCAAATGCATAAAACGAAAAAATCCCTGCTGACGTAGTCAACAGGGATTGTTCGTATTAGGCGTTTGGCGATGACCTACTCTCACATGGGGAGACCCCACACTACCATCGGCGCAACTGCGTTTCACTACTGAGTTCGGAATGGAATCAGGTGGGACCACAGCGCTATTGTCGCCAAACAAAAAAATTAATTAGAAAAGCTAATGTTTTTTCGTCGTTCTTAATCTTTGCAATGTTTTCGTAAAATATGCTTCGCAAGCATTTCTTTTATAGTCTTTCGACTCGTCTTGGTATACAAAACTCTTAGAGTTTGT
>NZ_PIZM01000020.1 GCF_002835465.1 Psychromonas sp. psych-6C06
TTTTTTGATTGTTTGTGCAATTCATAATAAGCTGACTCCGCCTTGCTATTCGGGCTCGAGGCCCAGTTGACTATTCGAGTTTAATGCTTGGAGTCCTATACAACGTTCTCACTTGTTAACGGTCTCTCAAATGAGGAGCCTGCAATTTACCGAACTGTTGTATAAGAAGGCTTTGGTTGCAGCCAAAGCTTGGGCCTCACTTTACCTAAACGGGTTTAAAAGGTAACTATTGGGTGGGGTAATTATCCATACAAGCAATTTAAACGGAACAAAAACAGTTGGCTACGTTTCGCTCCGCTACACATTTTAGCCAACAATTTTTGTCCGCTTAAGTGGGCGTTAGGTGTCCTTCGGAGTTCATTGTTTTGTATGACGTTCTAGAGATTGATAGTGGTGATTCAATATTAATTGAAGCAACTGTAACTTTGTTCAAAAGTGATGAAGGTGGCAGAGAACACCCTATAACGGATAGTTATCGGCCAAACCATAACTTTGATTTTCCAGAGCAAAATAGAATGTTCATTGGACAATTCGAAATGGCTCCAGATGAATGGATCTTTCCTGGAGAAACAAAGCTCGTATCTATTTCATTCTTAAACTCTATTGGCTTACGAGAGTTGTTAGTTAAAAACTGTGAATGGAGGCTACAAGAAGGCTCTCAAATCATTGGTAAAGCTGTTCTTTCTTTTGTAATCTAAGCACCTAACAAGGGCTTTAAACGGAACAAAAACAGTTGGCTTTGTTCGTGCCTCACAAATTATAGCCAACAATTTTTGTCCGCTTAAGCCGGGCGTTATCAGGCTTACGAAATTGGCTTTTGGGTTGTTGTGAGTTTGGTCGTGTTTGAAAGGGCAGTTTTCAATTGAATGTGTTTTGCCTTGTGGTTTTAAAGTAATATTCAAAGTGTTTCAGTTTCGGTGTCAAACCTTGGTTTTTCACTGGATTTAAAATAAGTATTCAGTTTCACATTCGTTGTGCAACTTTCCATTTATTTAAGGCGTTGAAATCTATTTAGGTTTCCACTCGCCATGCTAACAAGGCGTTTAAACGGAACAAAAACAGTTGGCTTTTGTTCGTGCCTCACAAATTTTAGCCAACTACTTTTGTCCGCTTAACGCGGCGTTAAATGTACTTCATTGAGTATTCAAAATGGAATTTGAAAAGTTATATATCCAAGCTAAAAATACACTAAATCCTAGAGATATTTCTCCATTCATATCAGCTGGAAGTGTGGCGTCAGCAATCTTAACTGACAAAGGGAAAGTATATTTAGGTGTTTGTATTGATACCGCGTGCTCTTTGGGGATGTGTGCCGAGCGAAACGCCGTTGCAAATATGATTACAAATGGTGAGTGTAAAATTACCAAGTTAGTTTGCCTTTCTTCAACTGGCGAAATATTAACTCCTTGTGGGGCTTGTCGTGAATATCTAATGCAGTTACATAAAACAAATGGCGAAATGGAAATCCTCAAGAGCTTAGATAACTTTGCTACTGTTTCACTAAATGAACTACTGCCTGATTGGTGGGGTAAAAAACAAATTAATGTTTAGCGTAAGGTACATTTAACAAGGCATTTAAAACGGAACTAAAACAGCGGGTTTGGTTTCGCTACGCTTCACATTATAACCCGCTATTTTAGTCCGCTTAATGCGGCGTTATGTGTCAGTCGTAAGCCCTAGGAATCTCCATTGCCTGGATAACTTTTTCCATTTATGGGATTGTATTTATAGTTTGATTTTTCATATAAAATCAACATGTTACATTTTTACGGGTATTTACTTTTACAATAATAATCAGCACAAACGGCTGCACTTGCAAATTAGGGGATAAATAATGAAAAAAGTAATATTAGTTTTAGCCATTATCATAGTAACTGTTGTCTTGATGGTGGTTTCTTCACCAAAAGAGACTGTTATTAAGGTAGAGGTCACTCCAACTTTGGATGAAACGATTGAAGTGTCAGTCCCTACTCAGACTACAGTTTCAAAAGTTAAGAGTCAGGAGGAATACATTGACTTATCAGGTTTAAAGTTTGAGGATGAAGAAGTTTTTATGTCAGATTCAGCAACCGCATCGCCTGAGGTCGCTGAATCTGAATACCAGCAACAGAAACCGTCTACAAATATTTTGAATAAAGATGGATCTAAGATTAGCGCTGAAGAAGAGGTGAAAAATATTACTCTTAAAAAAAATGATGTAGTGGCTTATGAAGCTCTTGATGCTATAAATGCAATATGTGGAACTTCAATCGAGTCAGATCAACTTATCAACCCTAACGATAAAATATCTTTTGATTTTAAAGATATTTCATGTGAAACGGTTGTGAATTTATTTTTTAAATCTGATAAGACAAAGACCTAAATTGTGAAACACATAACAAATTGCTTAAACGGAATAAAAACAGTTGGCCATCGCTTCGCGATTATAGCCAACCATTTTTATCCGCTTAGCAAGGCGTTATGTTTCTTTTGTAAGCTTGAATGAGGTGTTACTTTGACAATTACAGATTACATTGCAACTGGGGCGTTTCTAGTAGCTTCACTTTCTGCGTTATACGCTAGATGGACTTGGTCAGAAGCTAGAAAAGCAAACGACATCGCTAAAATAAACTCTTTGCTGACTTTAAAGCAACATTATGCTGAACTATTGCAAAATGAACATGATAAATCTAAGGCTTGGTTAAAAGGTAAAGAGAATCCTATAAGCGATGGTTATACTGAAGCTTGTAAAGTTGCAGCCGCAGATTATCAGCAGAAGCTTAGGCAGGTAAGTTCTCAACTTGAAAAACTAAGACCTGAAATATTGGGGCCTAAAACATAACAAGGCATTTAAACGGAACAAAAACAGTGGGTTACGTTTCGCTTCGCTACACATTTTAACCCACTATTTTTGTCCGCTTAATGCGGCGTTAGGCTATTTTTCAAAGTCTGTAATATCTATCATAAGGAAATAAAAAGTGTTCAAAAAAAGTATTGCATTACCACTATTGATTCTCAGTTCTTTTGCCAACGCAGAAGTAAACATAAATACTAGCTTTGGTGTTTTTGAAATCACTGAAGGTGAGAGTGTAGGCATTCAAAAAATACAAACTTATAAATTATCTAACAAGGTTGTAGGTAAAAGTGAATGGGTAGGAGTTGATGGTAAATTGTTGGGACTTTTTGACGGGAAAAATTATTTGGTTTTACGAGGCGGTACAGGTGGGAGTGGCTGTGCAGAAGTGCTCTCTATTGTTAAAATTAGTAAAGACGATGTAAATTTTAGTCCTAGTTTAAATGCTTGTGGCGGTGTAGAAAATGTCGAGTTTAATAATGGCGTCATTACTGTGACTGCTTTGGAAAGAGATGAAAAAACCAGAGTGAAATATACTGTAAATGGGGAAAATATCTTAGAAAATGGCAAAAATATGATTACTAAGTTTGGCTTCCTTTCTAACTAATAGCCTAACAAGTCGTTTAAACGGAATAAAAACAGTTGGCCATCGCTTCGCGATTATAGCCAACCATTTTTATCCGCTTAACGAGGCGTTAGCTGATTGTTGGAAATGATTTTATAGGTGGTATCTGCTGAGTACAGGTAAACTAATTTTTTAAATTGAAGGAATATATGGATCTAGAATTGTTAGGACAGTTTTCAAAAACTCTCGAATTTTTTAGCTACTTATGTGTTGGGGCATTTATTTTAATTTTTGGGTTGTTTATTAGAAAAGGTACTAAATATAAGCCATCTATCGTAACTGTTATTTCTATGTTCTTTATAGTTTTGTTTTCTTTGGTAACACTTACTCTGATGCAGAACAAACAAAACAATATGATTAGACTTGAATATATACAGTTCCTCTCCGAAGGAGCTGATTTGTATTCAGTTAAAATAAATGGGATGCCCGTTAATTCTCTTAAAGTTGTTCCATTATTATTAGCCGTTGAAGATATTAATGGTCAGCAACAAGCTGCCAACAAAAAAATTGGACTTACAGTTGAAGTAACAAATGTAAACAACAAAAAGGTTGTTTTAATGATTTTCAAAAGTCAGGCAAGAAAAGATGAGTGGTTAATCTTTTCAAAAATACCATGGAACGACTATACAAATAGACGCTTTATTGGCCCTGTTAATGATGAATACGGGATTATTAATAGCATCATATAGTGTTTTTTTTTATATTTAACAAATATGCACAATAGCTTTCTTATACTTGATAATATCAGCTAACAAGGCCTTTAAACGGAACAAAAACAGTTGGTTATGTTTCGTGCCTCAACAAGTTTAACCAACTACTTTTGTCCGCTTAAGGCTGCGTTAGCTGTACGAGGTATCCATGTTTAAAACTTTAGCATATTCACTGTTTTTATTGCTTTTTTCATTTCACTGTTCGGCTTCGGAAATAGCTGAGATAGAGCCAGAATCGAATAGAAGCCATCAAATTATTCCTATGATTTTGGGGGCAGGATTAATTACTTGGGGAGCTTATGAGTTAGGTGATTCTGCTCAAGATGGTCAGAGAAATGTATATGCTTTGTGGGGCACTGCATTAGTTGCCAGTGCGGGTATAGTTATTTACCAGTCAGTTAATGACGAAGGTCCTCAATTAACATTGGTTCCATCCATTAATAAAGATCTAACTTTGGCTGTTAATTATAAGTTTTAAAGCACAGCTAACAAGGCGTTTAAACGGAACTAAAACAGTGGGTTACGTTTCGCTTCGCTACACATTTTAACCCACTATTTTAGTCCGCTTAACGCGGCGTTATGTGTCTTAAGGAAAAATATGAAATATTTGTGTCTTCTTCCCGTATCATTAATTTTAGGCTGTACGAACATATCTTTATCTGATAGAGCTATTCCTTACGATGATGGTTCGTTCTATACGGTCGTAGGCGGAGAAACAAAAGAAAGAGCGTATTCTATGTTGATAGGTGTTATGAAGTCTAGATGTGAATTTGAAGGCGGAAAATCGTTTAAATTAATTTCTACGAAAAATAGCCAAACAGGAGAAATTGAAAGGTTTGTAACAAGTAAATCTAGTACGAAAATTGGCTCTTGGGAATTTAGCGATACTGATGCGAAATACACACAAGGTTTTGATCTTGAAGCTAAATTCATTTGTGTTCAACCTGGTTGAACGACACATAACAAGTCGTTTAAAAGGACAAAAAACAGTTGGCTTTTGCTCCTTCGTCGCTTATTTTAGCCAACTATTTTATTGCCTCTTAACGAGGCGTTAGGTTTGCAAGTCTAATCTGAAAATAAAGGTGTGGTTTTGTTTTTAACTTCGAGGCGAAAGTTAAGCTTCTAAGTGGTTTAGCTTTGAATGTGCAAATAAGGCTGTATGGTTTTATAGCCAGTTTCGATGTTACCTCACAAGTTATGTTTAAACTGATTTTCTGTTTTTAGTTTTTGCTTTAAAATTAAGCCTTTATTGAGCAACTTCTTTCTGATTTTTGAATCGTTTTCTAATTAAAATCATCAGTCAGCGGGTTGCTAGAATTAACAAAATATCAAGGTTTACGCCCGCTGTTGTGGCCGCATTCCTAACAAGCTGTTCAAGCAGACAAAAAACGGCTGGCCATCGCTTCGCGATTATAGCCAACCATTTTTCGCAGCTTAACAGAGCGTTAGCTGTACGAGGTATCCATGTTTAAAACTTTAGCATATTCACTGTTTTTATTGCTGTTTTCATTTCACTGTTCGGCTTCGGAAATAGCTGAGATAGAGCCAGAATCGAATAGAAGCCATCAAATTATTCCTATGATTTTGGGGGCAGGATTAATTACTTGGGGAGCTTATGAGTTAGGTGATTCTGCTCAAGATGGTCAGAGAAATGTATATGCTCTATGGGGCACTGCATTAGTTGCCAGTGCGGGTATAGTTATTTACCAGTCAGTTAATGACGAAGGTCTTCAATTAACATTGGTTCCATCCATTAATAAAGATGTAACTTTGGCTGTTAATTATAAGTTTTAAAGCACAGCTAACAAGGCACTTAAACGGAACAAAAACAGTGGGTTACGTTTCGCTTCGCTACACATTATAACCCACAATTTTTGTCCGCTTAGTGCAGCGTTATAAGTCGCTAATTTTTATGTGGTGTTTTGGTTTTTTAGATACGATGTGAGCACTATTTTATCGTGGGCTTTTTAATCACGTTACTGTGTCGCCTCGGATATTTAGGTTATCCTAGTTGGTTTTGAGTTACTTCCTGGGAGTGTTTTCTACGGAGTTCAAAGTTAATAACAAAGTAGCTTTAAATCGAAGCCAATTGGTTTACTATTTCATTCAAAGTTTGGCTTGTGTTTAAAGCGGTTAAAACTGACCCGCGAGCTTCTAACAAGCAATTCAAGTGGAACAAAAACAGTTGGCTATTGTTCGTTCCTCACAAATTTTAGCCAACAATTTTTGTCCACTTAATATGGGCGTTAGCTAAAGGCTATCAATTTGTCGGTATATCTTTATCTGATAAAGTGGATGGCGAAGTTTCAGAGCTATGGTGGTTACACATTGAAAAGGTTGAGGTGCATACTCCTATTAGTTTGTATGAGAGAAATAACGATTTCTACATTTTTGCTAGCAAACACGGGCTAGACTCTTATGATGGAATGGATGTTGGTCCCGTGGAAAAATAAAGCTAACAAGCACTTTAAACGGAACAAAAACAGTTGGCTTTGTTGCGCTTCGCTCCACATTATAGCCAACAATTTTTGTCCGCTTAAGTGGGCGTTATAAGGTTTTTCATAGAGTGTGTGTAGGTTGGTTTTTCTAAATCTGAATTAGTGACGCATTTTCTTGTTTAGTTTGTATCACTAGCTTTGTCGTAAATCCGGTGAAATTGCCGTTTTTTCACAAAGCCTGAAGTTTTTACTTGCAGTGTTTTGCACTACAAGTGCGGTAGCGTGTCTGAGAGACTAAAACCGAATTTTCAGTACACAATTTAAAATTGATTTTTAGCTTCGCTCGTCAACTAGCGTCGCTGAGAATTAATCTTAAATTGAAAAGGGCAATCAAATCGAAATGTGTTTTTCAATCGCAGTTTCAATTGGTTTTACCTTATAACAAAGCATTTAAACGGACAATAAAACAGTTCGTTATTTTTGCAAAAAAACAAGGGCGCAAAAATACCGCCCAATTTTATTGTCGCTTAATGCGGCGTTATCAGGCTTACGTAAATAGCTTTTGGGTTGTTGTGAGTTTGGTCGTATTTGGAAGGGCTGTTTTCAATTGAATGTGTTTTGCCTTGTGGTTTTAAAGTAACATTCAAAGTGTTTCAGTTTCGGTGTTAAATCTTGGTTTTCACTGGATTTTAAATAAGTGTTCAGTTTCACATTCGTTGTGCAATTTTCCATTTATTAACGGCGCTAAAACCTGTTTAGGTTCCCAATCGCCGTTCTAACAAGGCGTTTAAACGGAACAAAAACAGTTC
>NZ_PIZM01000021.1 GCF_002835465.1 Psychromonas sp. psych-6C06
TTTTTTAATGTCTTATCTCCGTATTTAATCACAAAGCTTTGGTTTAATATCGGTGTCAACGTGTATTCATTTAAAGATAAGGAGAAATTTGGAGTATTCTCAATAATTCTCTATGTAGCCTTATTCATTATAATTATGTTATCAAACTTTTTGAGCCAATATCATGTCTAATCATTTGGCATTTAAATTGGCCATTTAACAAGCACTTTAAACGGAACAAAAACAGTTGGCTTTGTTTCGCTTCGCTCCACATTATAGCCAACAATTTTTGTCCGCTTAAGTGGGCGTTAGCTTTAAGGTCTCAAATGGAATTTGAATATGTTAAAGATTTAGATAGTTGGAAAAGCAAGTGTACCGTATTAAACACTACAACTGACTTTCAAATTATCAGCCCAGATATACGCAAAACATATTCTAAATATGATTTGGCGAGTATTGCCCTCAATCGAATTAGTAAACTATCTTTGCAACTTGAAAAGCATATTGTAGAGTTTGCAGAATATTATAATGATTGCTGGGCAGATCCAGATGATGACATGCCAACGCTATCTACCAATGAGTTCGTGCTTCTTGTTAAATTAGATGGTGTAGTCTTCGATATTGTTTCTGATATAGAAGACACAATTTCTTTGTATTATGAATGTGGTCACTTGTTTGGTGGCGGGGGTATTGAATTAACTATTGATGAGTCAGAAAATATTAGCGCAACAACGATAGGATAAAGCTAACAAGCACATTAAGTCGGAACTAAAACAGTGTGCCATGTTTCGTTCCTCAACAATTTTGGCACACTATTTTAGTCCGCTTATGTGGGCGTTACATGTACGGGTAAATATGCGATATATCTTTCTAATCTACATGTTACTTTCATCCTCTGTATTCGCAGGTGTTGATTTAGTAAAAGTAGATAAATCTGATAACAAAATGTACTTAATGACAGACGGTAAAGTTCTTAAGGAATATTACGTAGCATTTGGAAAAACTCCGAAAGGGCACAAAGAGCAGGAAGGTGATCAAAAGACTCCAGAGGGCACTTATACCTTGGATTATAAAAAAGAAGATTCATCATTCTATAGAGCAATGCATATTTCATATCCAAACGCTCAAGATGTTAAAAATGCTGAGTCTAAAGGTGTGTCTGCTGGCGGTTTCATTATGGTTCATGGGCAACGTAATTGGCTTGGGTGGTTTTCTTCAATTACGCAAAAGTATAATTGGACAAATGGTTGCATTGCTTTGACCAATCCAGAAATGGATGAGTTTATGGATCTAGTAGAAACTGGAACCAAAATTCATATCCAGTGGTAGTACATGTAACAAGGCAATTAAACGGACAAAAAACAGTTGGCTTTGTTCGTGCCTCACAAATTATAGCCAACTATTTTTTGCCGCTTATTGCGGCGTTAGGTTTGCAAGTCTAATCTGAAAATAAAGGTGTGGTTTTGTTTTTAACTTCGAGGCGAAAGTTAAGCTTCTAAGTGGTTTAGCTTTGAATGTGCAAATAAGGCTGTATGGTTTTATAGCCAGTTTCGATGTTACCTCACAAGTTATGTTTAAACTGATTTTCTGTTTTAGTTTTTGCTTTAAAATTAAGCCTTTATTGAGCAACTTCTTTCTGATTTTTGAATCGTTTTCTAATTAAAATCATCAGTCAGCGGGTTGCTAGAATTAAAAAAATATCAAGGTTTACGCCCGCTGTTGTGGCCGCATTCCTAACAAGCTGTTCAAACAGACAAAAAACGGCTGGCCATCGCTTCGCGATTATAGCCAACCATTTTTCGCAGCTTAACAGAGCGTTAGCTTTCTAGGAGTCACCGTGATAGATGTGTTATTAATCGTTAATATAATTGCTCTAGTAGGGCTAGCAGTTTTAACTTTACTCGCTAAAAGTTTTTTACCTAGTTATGTTTCAGAAAAAGCAAAAAATTTAGCATCTAAAGAAGACATCGCAAGCATTACAGAACAAATTGAAGGTATCAAAAATAGCCACGCGATCGAAATTGAGAAAATCAAAGCTGAACTAGATATTAAAAGTGCTCTCCGCCAATCTTTTCAAGCAAAGAGTCTTGATTCTTTGACTGCAATTGATGAGTTATTAGTTGAAATAAACTTATATAGTTGGAAACAATTAGCTGAGTTTTCTCCAAATGAACACTATGTCTGGAGAAATGTAGATACCTTGGAAGAAGGGCGGAATTTTCATTATTATCGTGTTGCCATTGATAAAGTGAAAATGGTTCATGGTTTATACCTTACCTCAAACGCAAAGAATGCATTAAGTGAACTCGCTGAGTCTATTGGTTTGTTATCTAGTATGGAGCTTGCTTTATCTAATGATCCCGATCAAGCAATACTTAATTCGGTTGAAAGAGGTTATTCATCAGCAATCAATGAAATCAACAAATGTAGGCATAATTTAATGGCTGAGCTAGGCGTAAAAAGCTAACAAGGCATTTAAACGGAACAAAAACAGTGGGTTACGTTTCGCTTCGCTACACATTTTAACCCACTATTTTTGTCCGCTTAATGCGGCGTTAGGCGAATATGGGTATCTCTGAGGGCACTATGAATCAAAAATATGAAAAAGAAATTTCTGCACTGGAGCATGGTGAACTAGGTCCTCAAGTGGCAGAAAAAACAGTAAGTGAAATTCTTATCCCCTTATTAAGTGATGATGGGTACGAAGTTAGCCAGACTCCTCTTCACAGAGATAGTAGTGTGGATTTTGTCGCAAACAAAGATGACGGCTCAATACAAGAAAAGCTCGCGATCGAGTATAAGCATTATCGTTCTCCTGTAGGTGCTAATGTTATTCAAAAGTTAATTGGGGCTAGTGTTGTTCACGATTTTGATCGTTTAATGCTAGTGACTAATTCTCGGTTTACACGTTCAGCTTTAGAAATCGCAAACTCTAACTTACCAGTGAAACTTGAATTAATAGATTTAGATTCTTTGAAGGCATGGATACAGAGAGCAGAGAAAACAGAAGACTATGACTTTAAGCTTGTAAATATACTACGGAGTAGTTTAAGTGATCAATTTGCCATGTTGATTGCGCAAAATCCTCAATATTTAATGGATATTGAGTGGAGAGAGCTCGAAAGAGTTGTCCAAGTTGTTTTTGAAGAACTTGGTTTTAGTGCTGAATTAACACCTGGTAGCAAGGACGGTGGCAAAGATGTTGTACTGAAGTGCAGAGTATCTGGCAATGATCACACATATTTCGTCGAGTTAAAGCACTGGCGTTCTCAACAGAAAGTTGGCGGTCAAGCTGCTCGAGATTTTTTGAAAGTTATAGTGAACGAAGAAGTTAACGGCGGTTTATTTTTATCTTCTTACGGATACTGTGACAATGCGTTTGAGATGTTAAGTGAAATCGATAGGCAGTATTTAAAGTTTGGTAATCAAGCAAAAATAGTAACTCTCTGCAAACAATATGTTAAGTCGAAATCTGGCATTTGGTCCCCAACAGATGGATTAGCAAACGTCTTATTTGAGAAAACTGTATAAATTCGCCTAACAAGTCATTTAAACGGAAAATTAACAGTTGGCCATCGCTTCGCGATTATAGCCAACCATTATTTTCCGCTTAATGAGGCGTTATCAGGCTTACGTAAATAGCTTTTGGGTTGTTGTGAGTTTGGTCGTATTTGGAAGGGCTGTTTTCAATTGAATGTGTTTTGCCTTGTGGTTTTAAAGTAACATTCAAAGTGTTTCAGTTTCGGTGTTAAATCTTGGTTTTCACTGGATTTTAAATAAGTGTTCAGTTTCACATTCGTTGTGCAATTTTCCATTTATTAACGGCGCTAAAACCTGTTTAGGTTCCCAATCGCCGTGCTAACAAGGCGTTTAAACGGAACAAAAACAGTTGGCTTTTGCAT
>NZ_PIZM01000022.1 GCF_002835465.1 Psychromonas sp. psych-6C06
AATGAAAAACCTTATAACGCCCTGTTAAGCTGTAAAAAATGGTTGGCTATAATCGCGAAGCGATGGCCAACTGTTTTTTATCAGTTTAAACAGCTTGTTATGTGTTTTCAATCGCTACAGCGTGGTCAAGTATGCAATAACTACTATTAAACTTAATAATGAAAATATAACCACAGGTTTTCGGATTACTCTATCATCAGATTGCTTTAGTTTTCGTTTATCCTTTGTATAAATGCGACTTATATAAAAGACAAATAGTGGAATTATGATTGCGTACTTTAAATTATCATTAACCCCAAAATATTCAAATAATTTAGATTCAGTTACAAGTAATTCCTCAGCTAAAAAGTAGCGAGAAATTATTAAAGCTATCACTATGTAAACCAGTATTTGAACCCAACTAATTGTAAATTTCATAGGTTCCTCTTAAGAAAACATAAACACATAACGCCGCATTAAGCGGACTAAAATAGTGGGTTATACTGTGAAGCGAAGCGGAACGTAACCCACTGTTTTAGTTCCGTTTAAATGCCCTTGTTAGGGCGCTAAAATTGCAAACCATTTAATTATGGTATTTATAAATATCATGCTCTATTGGGGTCCAATTTTTATCTACAGAAATGGTTCGTTTATCTGTCACGTTTAATAAATCGAAGGAACAATTAACCGCATAGGAATCGGATAGACCAATAAGTTTACCACCGCTCCTTTTTTCTAAATAAAACGAATAAGTTTCATTCTGAGCAGTATTTATTTTAATAAAAATGTCATCTGAAACCCATAATTTCCAGCTCTTCGATATTCCAGGTTTTGCATTTCTAGAGCGTATACTCTGAAAATTAGAAATACAGTTATAAAAATCTCCCAATGAGCCACTCTGCACTATATTATCCATTCTTCCATTATCAACCAAAACGTATTTAGTTTTGTCACTATACGTATTGATGTATTCTTTGACATCAATAGACTCTGTTTCACCCGTGATATAAAGAGTTAAAAAAAAGGCTAAATTTATAGCTATAAATAGTGATAATTTTTTACTTTTCAAAGAACTCTTCCGAAACAGTATAATTAAAATTCATTGTAAATAATTAAACCTTTAACATATTTACTATAAGGCTACGTTTAAAAAAATGTCGCCCTAACGCCGCATTAAGCGGACAAAAACAGTGGGTTAAAATGTGTAGCGAAGCGAAACGTAACCCACTGTTTTTGTTCCGTTTAAATGCCTTGTTATATAGCTTTTAGCAATTAAATCAAGCTATTGTCTTTGATGCTTTTGCTACTTTGTCTTTTATTTTTTCCCAAGCAGTAATTGTTCTTGACTCTTTAAAAGTGGAAATATGCTCAATAAAGCTATTTATAAAAGTAACCATTTCAGATTCAAGTATTGGCAGGTTTTCTAGACGCAATAAAAAATCAATTTGCGCATCAAAATTGCCTTTTGTAGTATCGCTAGTCAAGTCTACATCAACAGGGGCTTCACTATTTCGATCTTCTTTTAAATGTGAAATTTTTAAGACAATGTCCCATAAACGCTCACACTCACCTTGGTATACATTATCGTTTGAGTGTTGACTCATTACACATAAAACTACTATTGCGCATAATAAGACCAAAAATCTCATTTCTCGGTCAGCAATACATTTAGACTGAAACGAGCTTTGAAGAACTCTATACAGTTTTGCAACAGACATTAAGTCTGCATCCATTTCTGTAGCTTTTATAAATGAGTCTTTATTAATAGACCCATCGTAAGAATCATCGTGCGCTCTATAAATATGAGACAATTCATGATAAAGAATGAACTGAAATGGTAGCAAAAGAGCTGAACTTTTTAATGCCTTATTTAAAAAACTATCGCTAAATAATTCGCTGTAGAAATGAAAACCAGTTTTGAAACAGGTATAAAACACCCCAGAGTTTATATAAAATGCATATGGAGAAACTTCTGAGTTAACCACATCAGAGTTTTTAATCCTTACTTCTGCATCGTAGGTCGGCATGTTCTTTTCTCTGAAAAAATCATTCAGAGAGCTCATCTCTTTATTTGCTAGATTTACACAGAGTTCTACATACCTAGCATATTGAACATCTTCTTTCATTGCTTCAGAAATATAATCCTCTACGGACATATATGAATCTTGCTCACCTAATATCAAACTACATCTCCGAGAATGCTATATAACGCCCACTTAAGCGGACAAAAATTGTTGGCTATAATTTTGTGAGGAACGAACAATAGCCAACTGTTTTTGTTCCGTTTAAAGTGCTTGTTAGTTGTGTTTGGCGATAATAATTACCTTATGAAATACGATAACTAAAATAAGAAAAACAATCTAGTAACCTATTGAAAAAACTAGGACTCATTCAACTAAACATCACTTTCGTGATGACACCTTGAAAACTAAAAACCAGAATGACGCCATTATAAAATAAGCGGAGCTAATGGAGCCGAGAGTTCTGATTAACTTACGAATTAAACTTTGCACCAGACGACTATTAGCGACTGCATATTTTGGCGGAATGAGCGAGTTATAAACTAAAACCACAAGGAAACGGCTTTGAAGATTACCAAGCTCAATCCTTAGCCAGGAATACTTAGTAGAAAGAATTACCAACCACGATTTTAAAAACCAACTAACGCTGCCATTAAGTGGAAAATAATGGTTGGCGTATAATCGCGAAGCGATGGCCAACTGTTATTTTTCCGCTTGAATGCCTTTGTTAGTTGGACATTCAACACTGCAGCTTCAAATTAAACTATTCACGTGATATTACTGAATTTAGTTTATTAAAAACAGATGATTAGCGACGCAATGTGACGAACGGTGTTGATTAGTTTTCGTAGCGTGTTGTAAATACGATGACAGTTGACCATCAAAGCAAGCAAACCGAAACGAAGCTAAAAGCATTTTTAGTTTAAACTAATTTTCAAAGGTATAACGTAAACCAAATTTGCACGCTTTGTAGTCCAACTAACGCCGCGTTAAGCGGACTAAAATTGTGGGTTATAATGTGTAGCGAAGCGAAACGTAACCCACTGTTTTAGTTCCGTTTAAACGCCTTGTTATGTGTATTTTTAATTTTAACTACTAATTATATCGAATTCATTCTTATCCCGAGTCAGGTGCTCAATACCGAAGTCAGAATCTTTACTAAATATATCGTTCATATCAGCTTCAAGGTATGTTTCATCAAAAGCACACTTCATTAACTCAAGAGCCATTCTCAAATACCCGTCCTTGTTTGCATATAACGCAACCTCACCAAATGCTGCAAACTTTGCTTCTGCACTTTCAATTGGAACATGGCTCTCTAGCTCCCTGATAAATTCGATAATTTCACTATCTTCCATAATACCCCTATACACATAACGCCGCGTTAAGCGGACAAAAATAGTTGGCTATACTTTGTGAGGCACGAACAAAAGCCAACTGTTTTTGTTCCGTTTAAACGCCTTGTTAGCACGGCGAGTGGAAACCTAAACAGATTTCAACGCCGTTAATAAATGGAAAATTGCACAACGAATGTGAAACTGAACACTTATTTTAAATCCAGTGAAAAACCAAGGTTTGACACCGAAACTGAAACACTTTGAATGTTACTTTAAAACCACAAAGCAAAACACATTCAATTGAAAACTGCCCTTCCAAACACGACCAAACTCACAACAACCCAAAAGCTATTTACGTAAGCCTGATAACGCCCGCTTAAGCGGACAAAAATTGTTGGTTATAATGTGGAGCGAAGCGGAACCTAACCAACTGTTTTTGTTCCGTTTAAAGCGCTTGTTATGTTTGACTTTTATGAATATTTCGCCATTCTTCATTTGCGTTTTTTACAGCTGGATCATCATGAAAGCCAATAATCTGCCTAGACTTATACTTGCTTGGCTCA
>NZ_PIZM01000023.1 GCF_002835465.1 Psychromonas sp. psych-6C06
TACAAGAGATTTTGCAAAAAAATATATTCCGAGTTGCATACCAAACATAAAAAATATTATAAGGAGAAACATAAGTTACCACTATATTAATTAAACAAAAGCATAACGCCGCGTTAAGCGGACTAAAATAGTGGGTTAAAATGTGGAGCGAAGCGAAACCTAACCCACTGTTTTAGTTCCGTTTAAACGCCTTGTTAGCCAAAATGTTGCTCACGATGACAGTTTGGACAGATTGCTATTGCATTGTTCACAGTGTCATCCCCCCCATTACATAAGAACACTTTATGGTGTACCTCAAGGAATGGAGTTTTATCTTTACGCCTGATAAAAGGGGCTTCATTTTCACAAAGTTCACACCGTCCGTTAGCTCTTATTAATACTTGCGCAACAACATCTGGATTTCTCTTATATACAGCAGTCTTTACGATTATTTTCTCTGCTTTAGATGGGGAGTTTTTTAATCTTTTCTCTCTATCGCTTTGTGACAACTCTAGAGAGGCTTTGACTTTGTCATTAAAATCAATTTCAATTTCATCTATTGAAGGACTGTGGTCATCAATAACTAAATTTAGAATGTTCACCACATCTTGACTTAGAACGTTTTGGAAAGATAGACCTTGCCTACAAAAATGATTTTGGAAATTACTTAAACGATGATCACCAACTATTTGTGGCAATTTTGAATCTAGAGCGTCATGCTCCAATGGAATAAATTTTGGAAGTTTTGAAAAATCAGCCAATTTCATTCTGTATGGAAGACTACTATCAACATCATAATAACAATCAGTAATTTTAAACAAGCCACAAAGCTCATAGTTAACATTCTTTTTTCTCTTCTGAATAATAAAAACAAAGTCACCAATATTAACCTTGCCTTGTTTGTACTTTTGAGAAGTTCCATAACCTAAACTGTAATCAAATTCGATCTTATTTGCAGGGCCGTGATATGCGTAAAAGTAGTTTGACATAGGTGCACCTTATGTTTTGGCTAACGCCCACATTAAGTGGACTAAAACAGTTGTCTAAAATGTGTAGCGAAGCGAAACTTAGACAACTGTTTTAGTTCCACTTGAATTGCTTGTTATATGGCCACCTTTTGCACAATGAATTGGAAAACCCAATTCGGTAAAAAGTGCCCTACTATTTACAGCTTCAATTTCAACGAAGCTAATTTGCGAACGAAGTTAAACTCCGTATCTATTTTAAATTTAATATGCGGTGTTGAACACTCAAACCCATAATCGTATTTGCTAATGAATTACTTCTACAAGAAACGAATTTTAAAAACAGATTTTACGTTAAAAGCTAAGTTTAAACACTTTAAAAAGAAACTTAAAACAGCCTCACCACGCAAATTACCAACTCAATTTAAAACTTATAAATATCAAAAAACATCTCAATGAAAGCCCATATAACGCCCAGCTTAAGCGGACAAAAGTAGTTGGCTATAATTTGTGAGGCACGAACAAAGCCAACTGTTTTTGTTCCGTTTAAAGTGCTTGTTATATGCTCGCGATCAGTTTGAAACCTCTGATAATACAAGTACATAACGAAATGGAATAATAACGCAAACCACCACGATTTAAAGCCACTTAAGTATTAACTTTGAACTCCGTAGAAAACACTCTACGAGAGTCACACAAAACGAATAATTAAACAGTTTACGAACGTTTAAAACCACCCTTTTGGATTTCAAAGATCAATTCAAAAACTAGCTGACGAATTGAAATTAAAGCTAAGCGGATTACAAAAACACCGCAATTTTCTAATTGACGAAATACAAGTTAACCACTCAAAGTAACGGCACAAACAAGGCTACAATTCAGCTTTTCTATTTAAGGAAATCTCCGAAAGTAGCATGGGAAACAGTGCTCAAAACGTACCTGAGAATCTAAAACATCCCCTAAAAGATAGCGACATCTAACGCCTTGCTAAGCGGCGTGGAACAGTTGGCTAAACTTGCGAGGAACGAGCGTGAGCCAACTGTTATCACATCCGTTTAAGCAACTTGTTAACTTGGCTTGCAGTAAGCCAAGTTAGTGTATTAAACAGCGTTTAAATAACAAAATGACCAAGCAATTTGAAACTAAACACCAATTCTAAATCCAACGTAAAATGCAGGTTTAACTCTTAAACCAAAACACTCATATACGGCTGGAAAACATTCGTGGAAAAACACATTCAAATGGAAAGAGCCCTTCCAAATACGACTAAATTAACAAAGCCAAATAGCTCACTTTGTTTAGCCAGTTAACGCCGCGTTAAGCGGACAAAAGTAGTTGGCTACACTTTGTGAGGCACGAACAAAAGCCAACTGTTTTTGTTCCGTTTAAACGCCTTGTTAGCATGGCGAGTGGAAACCTTAATAGATTTCAATGCCGTTAATAAATGGAAAATTGTACAACGAATGTGAAACTGAACACTTATTTTAAATCTAGTGAAAAGCCAAAGTTTGACACCGAAACTGAAATACTTTGAATGTTACTTTAAAACCACAGGGCAAAACACATTCAATTGAAAATAGCCCTTCCAAATACGACCAAACTCACAACAACCCAAAAGCAAATTTAGTAAGCCTGATAACGCCCACATTAAGCGGACTAAAATAGGGCGATATTTTTGCGCCCCTTGTTTTTGCAAGAATAACGAACTGTTTTAGTTCCGTTTAAATTGCTTGTTATAAGGCTGTGCATTCACGTACAAATGTTATGCCGTTTCGGTCTTTTAGTGTTAAGCAATAAGAGCTTTGAAATTTTGGCAATTGCTTAACATACATTTTAAAACCTGTTGCTCTCAAAGATATGCTTCCCTGTTGGCATTCAAAACGATAAATATGAGATGTATATTTACCGTTAGGTGTCAATTCAGGGCTTTCCATTAATAAATCAGATACTTCTATTTCACCTTGCTGAGATTCAATATTAACTTTAATGTCAGAAACATTTTGAAAGACCATAGTAACTGGCGAAACCCAAAAGTTAAAACTATCTCCCTCTAATTCAGGCTTTACCCTATTAAAGATGTAATCTAAATCTAAAACGAATTCATAATCATCTATTTTAGCAAACGATGAATAAATTATAGAATCATGCCACCCCATTTCTAGAAAGTCAGACTCCGTCCATATTAATTTTTCTAGATTGAACATACACATTTCGAATGCCTTATAACGCCCACTTAAGCGGACAAAAATTGTTGGCTATAATGTGGAGCGAAGCGGAACAGAGCCAACTGTTTTTGTTCCGTTTAAAGTACTTGTATGGATAATTACCCCACCCAATAGTTACCTTTTAAACCCGTTTAGGTAAAGTGAGGCCCAAGCTTTGGCTGCAACCAAAGCCTTCTTATACAACAGTTCGGTAAATTGCAGGCTCCTCATTTGAGAGACCGTTAACAAGTGAGAACGTTGTATAGGACTCCAAGCATTAAACTCGAATAGTCAACTGGGCCTCGAGCCCGAATAGCAAGGCGGAGTCAGCT
>NZ_PIZM01000024.1 GCF_002835465.1 Psychromonas sp. psych-6C06
AAAAATATTTTAAATAATCAAAAAAAACATCCATTTTAACTCCTCAGTACTTCGTTGAGTAGTGCTACATAACGCCCAATTAACAGGCAAAAAATTGTTGGCTAAAATAGTGAACGTAGTGAACAAAAAGCCAACTGTTTTTTGTCCTTGTTTAATTTCTTGTTATGTTTACGTTACTCAAAACCTTTGGCTTTAGAAGTTAAATACTTTGAAATAATATCCCTGCCTTGCTCAGATATATAGTTATCGGCTAACTCTTTTTGAAGTAAGCCGTTGTTAAAATCTATATATTCCTTCAGATATTTTATTCCAACTTCTTTATTTCCTTGCTCTAATTCAAAAAGAATTGTACGTAAAAGTTCTAACTCAAACGATTGGTTAATATGCTGTACTTCTCGCTCTTTGTTTAGATCAATAACTTCTCCCCAACGAGTAGCTTCCACTATTCCATTTCCAATAAAATAAGAACAAACGAGAAACGTAATTACGATAGCAAAAAATTTCACCAAACCTCCTTGTAAACATAACGCCCTTGTTAACTTGCAAAAAGCAGTGGGCTAAAATTGAGCGGAGCGAAATAGCCCGCTGTTTTTTGTCCAGTTGAACAGCTTGTTAGGCATTTTTACCAATAGCCATTAATACTGGCATGTTACCTTTTGAGCTGTTCATAATAAATGGACTGGATATTTTTGTACCTACAAAACAATTAGATTCAAATGCTTCTTTAACCCTTTTTTCTGTTAGCCCCATATCAGATGAATCATCGTTTGAAAGCCAATCCCATTGTATAAATACCCCGCCCTCTTTTAGTAATGACTTTAACAAGCTCAAAGTTGCCTCATAATCAGGTAGGAAACTACAAACAGATGAGGCCACGATTAGGTCAAATTTACTTTCAAATTCAGGACGTTTTACTATTAATTCGTTTGATAGATATTCAGAAATTGACGTTACATTATCTAACGTTTTCATATCCAAGTATTTTATCATTTCTGGCGATGAGTCAATTGCGATTATGCTTTTAACTGCAGGGCTAATAAGTTGAGTTAACGAACCCGTACCGCAACCAAAATCAAGAACTGTTAGCCCTTCAATGTCACAATTTTTTACAAGCTCAGAATATGCTTTATCAGCATACTCTTCCACAGTTTTATCAACATTCCAACCGCCTGCATAATCATCCCATTCATTAGTCAAAAACATTCTCCAAATATAGATAATTTAATTTAACACTGATGCCTAACGCCTCGTTAAGCGGATAAAAATGGTTGGCTATAATCGCGGAGCGATGGCCAACTGTTTTTATTCCGTTTAAACGACTTGTTATAAGCGTTCTTTCCTATTATCGTACTTTAACTTTAAAGACTGAGTTTTGTTTGCCACAGTCCAAGAATTACTTGATAGAATAAAACTATCCAACTCAGCTAAATTGTCCTTACAGCTTTTTTCGAAATTAATAAGAGTAGACTGAACTAACTCACGAATAATAAAGCAAATATATTGATGAATTTCATACCATTTATGAATATCTACAACTGTCAACGCATTAATTTTTTTTGATAAGTCTTTTTTCTCTACTTTGTTCAACCTATCGAAAGCATTAATCCATTGCCCATGCGCTATTTTATTCCTAATACTTTGAGGTTCTTCAATATAGTTTCTTATTAATTTTCTTAAATCACTTCTTCTATTTTTAAGAGTTGAATCTAATTTATAGTCACCAAATTTACTAAGACTATGGTCTATCAATAAATACCATTTTTGAACTATCGATTTTTTATTATTTATATCTGTTATTTGGGCTTGAGTGAAACCATTAGGAGTATATAAAATTTGTAAAAACTGAGCTTCGGATAAAGAACTATAAAGTAAAGCGTATAACTTTGTGTTAATTGACACCTTAAAATCATCTTTTTTGATCAAATAGCGACTAATATCCATTCTGAGGTTTTTTTCAGCTTGCTTGAGGTGCTTTACATTTTTGGTTTGCAACTGATGTAATTCTTGCATTTCTTGCTTGGTCATGCGAAACATCCTTTGGAATAAGATATTTACGAGGATTGGTGGGGGGGATGGAATCGAACCAACCTCTCTTTCTAAATAAATAAAAAGCGCATTATTCCTATGTATGCTACCCCATTGATATTTAACGGAATTATCATATCAAGTTTACTCAGGAAGTCAATGATGAGCAGTAGCTTATAACGCCTCGTTAAGCGGATAAAATGGTTGGTTAAAATCGCGTAGCGATAACCAACTGTTTTTATTCCGTTTAAACGACTTGTTATGCATCAAATTCATTAATAAGATCAATCACATGATCTATTTTTGTAACAAATGCCACAGACTTTTTTTCATAATACTCAATAAACACTCCCGCTAAGTAATGTTCATGTACTTTGTCTTTATTAGGTATAAACCAATAAGGTCCACCACTACAACCTCTAGGATGGAGTGTTTTTTGTCCATTTATTTTTTTAGACCAATGGATAGGATAAGACGAGCCTGGAATTTTATTAAATTGTGTAACATCGCAGTCCATATGAAAATTAAACGAATAAGTCCATAAAGCACCAGAGAAATGCTTATTTTGACTATCAAAACACTTCGCGGTTTTATTTTTTGATGACGGAAAGCCTTGTAATATTTGCATATCAACTTGTCTAAATTGATGATTTATTAAAACCTTACTACTTGGGATGGTGACTTTTTTACAGAGCTCGTAGTAATCATTTTCAGGACTAATTAAAATTGCAGCTAAATCGAATTGATTGTCAGCGATTTCAGTTTTTGTTTCAATTGTTCTTTTACAGTTAGCTAAAGACAATGAGAACATTTGAGTCTCTATTGCAATCACAAAATTACTTTGGGTTGCTTTAATTGCATCAATAACATGCGAAGCTGTTATAAAGTAAATATTTGAATATTGCTCAATTAAAAAGCCTGTACCTTCCATTTCAGGTCTTTCAAATCTACCTCTACGAAAGACTGGAATAACATATTTATCGAGAAGCTCACCTGCTTCCTTCAATGTCTTTCCATATAGTTCGTGAGAATCAAATTCGGTCACAAAATCTCCTTGATGCATAACGCCTTGCTAAGCGGCGTAAAATAGTTGGCTATAATTTGCGAGGTACGAGCGAAAGCCAACTGTTTTTCGTCCGTTTAAGCAACTTGTTAGCTTTACATTACACCAATTAGCCCTGATACGGCACCACCTAAAACGGAAGCAACTGTTGGGTTAGAAATTAATGATTTTAGCAAACCTTTTGCCTCTTCTTTTTCTGCGGGTGTAGAGTTTGAAGATTCAATTTCTTGAGTAAGCTGTTCGAAAGCATTAACTATGTTTTGAATGTTTCCGTCACCAACTTGAACATTAGAGTTATTAATATGGAAGGTTGTATTATTTGCCACTTTATTTTCTCGCTCTTGTTTAGCCTCTTTGACTACAGTAATTGAAAAATGTGACTGCATTCTTCCTATACCTGAATTAAATTGAACATCAGTTATAGCAAAGCGTTCTTCTGTTCCGTTAGGTAAAGGCTGAATAACAACATCGTTTTCAGTAACAACTAATTGCTCATTAAAGATAACAAGCTTTTCTGGACCAAATTTTGTTTTAAATGGACCTGTACGTTCGCCATTTTTATTCTCAATAAATGCATTGTCTGTCAACATGCGTTGAAGTGACATAGAATTCTCCTTGTAAAGCTAACGCCG
>NZ_PIZM01000025.1 GCF_002835465.1 Psychromonas sp. psych-6C06
AAGGATATTACAAGTGCTACCCAAACTATGACCGTCGTGTTAAAGGAAGCCCAAACCTTTTTGGATGAGGTAGTCATATCGGCTTCAAGGACTCCTGAGCGTATTTTTGAATCTCCGGTAACCGTTGAGAGAAGTGGTATTTCGGAAATAAAGAATACCACGGCTGCCGATTTTTATGGTGGGTATGAAAAATCTTAAAGGTGTAGACGTGAACACAAACAGTTAAACATTTAAATCGGTTAACACCAGGGGTTTCGCATCTTTTGCCAATACACGTTTTATGCAACTTGTAGATGGTATGGACAACTCTACACCTGCATTGAATTTCCCTATTGGTAATTTAGTTGGTCTTATAGAGCCAGATGTGTTAAGTGTTGAATTGTTGCCTGGGGCATCATCTGCACTATATGGGGCGAATGCATTTAATGGAATTTTGTTTATGCGAAGTAAAAGCCCTTTTGACTATGAAGGTATCAGTGTATCTATTAAACAAGGTATTACTTCTCAACAGGCTTCTGGAGATAATTCTTATACTGATTTTGGTATTAGGGCTGCACATAAGTTCAGCGATAAGTTTGCGGCTAAGGTTAATTTTGGTTACTTAAAAGGTACGGACTGGGCTGCCAATAATACAGATGATAGAAACACAGTTGGTGGTACGCGTGATAACCTAAACTATGACGGTATTAACGTTTATGGTGATGAGGTTGCTACCAATATTAAAGAGGTTGCACTTACGCTTGAGGGCTTAGGTGTTTTGCCTTCTGGGGCAAATGCTTTGGTGCCTTCTGAAATTGTTAGTAGAACCGGGTATAATGAAAGTGATCTTACCAATTACAATGCAGAAAGTATTAAAGCGGATTGGGGCTTGTATTATAGACCCATTGAAGATAATAGTTTAGAAATTTCTTATGTAGGTAAAGTGGGTACAGGTAATACTATTTATCAAGGTACTAATAGATATAATATTGCTGGTTTCTTTCAAGAACAACATAAATTGGAAATCAAAAATGATAACTTTTTTGTAAGGGGTTATGTAGTTGGTGATAAAGCTGGTGATTCTTATGATATGGTTTTTACCGGAATTAATATTAACAGAGCATGGAAAGATGATAATACATGGTTTGGTGAATATACGGGTGCATATGTACAGGCAACATTGGCAGGTGCTACTGATCAGCAGGCACATGCTGCTGCAAGGGCACAAGCTGAATCTGGTAGACTATTGCCAGGTACGCCAGAGTTCGAAGCTGCATTTAATAGGGTAATAAAGGATCCGGATTTAAGTGTAGGGTCACAATTCTATGATCAATCTAAATACTACCATGCTGACGCTAATTATAACTTTAGTCATTTAATTGATTGGGCGGAAATACAAGTTGGTGGTTCTTTTAGAGAATATAGTTTAAATTCTTTAGGTACTATTTATACAGATTCAGAGGAAGACGGACCTATTGATTATTCAGAATTCGGAATTTATTCACAGATTCAAAAAACTTTGCCTAAGGCAGGAGAAAAAAGTTTAAAACAAACGGGGTCTATCAGGTATGATAAATCTGAGTTTTTTGATGGTTTTTATTCTCCAAGATTGTCTGCAGGTTATACATTGAACAGAAATCATAATATAAGAGCGTCTGCTCAAACAGGATTTAGAAATCCTACTACTCAGGATCTGTTTATTGGTTTGGATGCCGGTAGAGCAATTTTAGTTGGTTCTGCACCTGATAATTTAGAGCAATATTCAAGAGATTTTGATGTTAGTGCAACAGGTCAGTTGTTAGGTCAACCTTCGTCGGTTACACAAACTGGTGCAGCTGCATATAATAATTCTTACTCCGCAGCTTCTGCCACGGCTTTGGCTGAGACAGGTGACCCTTCGGTTCTTGAAGTTGCAAATCCAGATTTAGTGAAGCCAGAAAAAGTAACTTCTTTTGAAATCGGGTATAGAGGTAAGGTCGATAAATTAGTTATTGAGTTTAGTACATACTATAACAGCTATCAAGATTTCATCTCTCAAGAGGTAGTTGTTGCTCCTTACTATGGAGAAGTTGGTGATGGCGGACTTTCAGTTGCGGCAATAGCTAATGGAGATTTCCAGGCATATAGTACATACACCAATACTGATGCTAATGTTAATTCTTAGGGAGCATCTATTGGTCTTGATGTTAAGGTGTTGGGTAATTTTGATTTAGGTGGTAGTTATACATTTACAAAACTGGATTTTGATCGTGAAGCCAATCCAGATGTAATGCTGAACTTCAATACTCCAGAGCACAAGTTCAAAGCTTCTTTTGGTAATAAGGAACTTTTTGAAAATTTCGGGTTTAATGTGTCCTATAGGTTTAGCGATGATTATTTCTGGGAAGCTACTTTTGGAAATGGTGTAATCCCTGAATTTCATGTAGTTGATGCGCAAATTAACTATGAAGTTCCAAGTATAAAATCTTCTTTCAAATTAGGGGGTACAAACCTAACGGGTAAAGAATATAACACTGCGTTCGGTACGGGTCTTATTGGGTCTATGTACTATGTTTCTTGGACAATTAACAACTAATTAAAATCAAAAGTTGAAATGAAAAACTTAAAATATTTATATATTTCTTTAGGTGTCTTGGCTTTTACGGCTTGTAACGACCCAGAAGATGTTGATTTAGAACCAGAGGTCATTGTAGAGGAATTGCCTGCGTTAACTGCTGGTTCTGCAGATTTCTCTAATTATGTTTCATTAGGTAACTCTTTAACGGCAGGTTTTACAGATGGAGCTTTATTTCAAGCTAGTCAGACATTGTCTATGCCCAATCTGTTATCGCAAAAATTTAGCCTTGCAGGTGGAGGTAGTTTTAGTCAACCTTTAACCAATGATAATATTGGTGGTCTTGCACTTGCGGGTACTAGAATACAAGATCCTAGACTAGTATTTGGTGGAGCGGGTCCCGTTTCTTTAGAATCTTTAATTGGGGATGTAACCGTTACCACGGATATTGCTTTAAATAACCCAACAGGACCTTTTAATAACCTAGGGGTGCCTGGTGCAAAAAGTTTTCATTTGTTAGCACCGGGATATGGTAATATAGCTAACGTACAATTAGGTCTTGCTAATCCTTATTTTGTAAGAATGACCGGCGCCACGCCAGATATTAGCGTTTTAGAAATGGCAGTTGGTCAGTCCCCTAGTTTTTTCTCTTTATGGATAGGTAATAATGATGTATTAGGATATGCCACTACAGGAGGTGACGGAACAGATCCTATTACACCTATTTCCGGTGCGCCAGGTCAAGGTTTTGATGGTAGTTATGGAGCTTTGATCGCAACGTTAACTGCAGGTGGTGCTCAAGGGGTCGTTGCCAACATTCCTAATGTTACAGATGTGCCTCATTTTACAACAGTGCCACATAACCCATTAGATCCTACCAATCCAGATTTTGGAGATCAAATTGCTACTTTAAATGGCATTGTTGGGCAATTGAATCAAGTGTATGCTTTCTTGGGTGTGCCAGAGCGCTCCATAGAATTTTCCACAACCGCGGCAAGTGAAGTCGTAATAAGAGATGAAACTTTGACCGATTTGTCAGCTCAAATAGCTGGT
The DNA here is from genome assembly GCF_002835465.1 of Psychromonas sp. psych-6C06. Classification (NCBI taxonomy): domain Bacteria; kingdom Pseudomonadati; phylum Pseudomonadota; class Gammaproteobacteria; order Alteromonadales; family Psychromonadaceae; genus Psychromonas; species Psychromonas sp. psych-6C06. The sequence goes on from NZ_PIZM01000025.1 coordinate 3,587, forward strand.
GTACTTAGTGCAAGTCCTACATTTCCGGCTTTTGTACAATCTTTTGGACTGCCGGTAGAAGCTGCGCCTTTAGTGGCGGGGTTATTGGGTAGTACTTATGGGCAAACCAGAGAAGCAACTGCAGATGATTTGTTCGTATTACCAAGCTCTTCTATTATAGGAACGATAAATACAGAATCCGTTGCTGCTCTTATGGCTGCAGGTTTACCACAGACATTGGCAGGTCAGTTTTCAGTGGAAGGTATTTCATTGCCTTTAGAAGATAAATGGGTGTTGATTCCTAGTGAGCAAGAAGAAATTGCCGTGGCTACAGCGGCTTTCAATCAAATTATAGAAGCTACGGCTAATCAAGCAGGTTTAGCTCTGGTTGATGCAAATGGACTATTGAACCAATTGGCGAATGGAGGTATAACAAGTGGTGATTTTACATTAACCTCAAATTTGGTAACTGGTAGCGCATTCTCTTTAGATGGTATACATCCAACTGCAAGAGGATATGCATTGTTGGCTAATGAATTCATGAAGGCAATAGATGCAACGTATGGTTCTAATTTTGAAGAATCCGGTAATTTGTTGAACGTAGGGGATTATCCTACGAATTACCCGGCAACACT
>NZ_PIZM01000026.1 GCF_002835465.1 Psychromonas sp. psych-6C06
ACTATTTCTGAACCATCAAGTTTGGTTGTTGAAGTAGAGACTACACCGGAAATTTGTGTTGATAGTCAAGATGGTACTATAATTCTTGATATCACAGGAGGTACGGCACCATATAGTACAGCGTTGAATTCTAATAGCGATGAAGATTTTGTACTGAACAGAACTGAATTCTATGATATGGCAGCAGGTAATTATATCATTGTAATTAAAGATGCCAATGGTTGTGATACCAATGTTGTAGTTGATATTGAATCGGGAGTAAACCTTAATGCAACGGTAATTCCTGTTTACGAATGTTCGGGTGATGTGCCAGATAATTTTGTGAATATCACATTAGAAGATGATAGTGTAATTGGAGATGTATTATACGCAATAGATTCTGTGGACCCTGCAGATCTTCAATTGAATCCTGATTTTAGAAACTCGGCACCGGGCAACCATTACATTACTATTGCCCATGCTAACGGGTGTTTTGTAACTATTGATTTTGTTATTGAGGATTTTGAGCCATTGACTCTAGCATTGGAACAAAATAACATGAACGAAATAACAGCTGTTGTTGAAGGTGGTAGAGAAGGTTACACCTATTATTTTGATGGAATAGATAATGGCGATAGCAATACCTTCTATATTACTAGAACAGATACCTATGAAGTTCGTGTTGTTGATGAGAATGGATGCTCAAGGGTAGCAAATATATTTATGGAGTTTATAGACGTGGAAATACCTAATTTCTTTACCCCAGATGGAGATGGGCAGAACGATTTATGGATCCCAAGAAATATTGAGCAATACCCAGAAATACTAATAAAAATATTTGATCGTTATGGTAGAGTGGTTTCTGAACAATCTGTTGATTCTGAAGGTTGGGACGGAACATATTTAGACAATGAATTGCCAACGGGAGACTACTGGTACGTAGTTAAACTAAATGGCGATAGAGACGAAAGAGAATTTGTTGGACACTTTACCCTATACCGTTAAAAACTTAACCTAAAAATGATGATGCGGAACAGTCTATTGACACTGGTATTATTTATAAGCGTGCTCACCGCAAGAGGGCAAGAGCTTACTATACCTCAATTATCTCAATATCTTGCCGATAACCCCTTTGTAATGTCCCCAACTTACGCAGGTATCGGTGACCATGTTAAAATAAGATTGAATGGTCTTACCCAATGGGTAGGTATTAAAGATGCGCCAGATACCCAATCTCTTGCAGCAGATATGCGAATAGGAGAAAAATCGGGTATTGGTATGGTCTTGTATAATGACAGTAATGGTGAAACCAAACAACAGGGTGCAAGATTATCATTTGCACACCATTTGACTTTAGATCGTTATGATGATGAGTTTTTATCTTTTGGGTTGTCTTACAACTACAATCAATTTAGAATAGACAATTCTAATCCAGATTTAATTGCGGACCCGGCGTATGTTGGAGATAAGGCAACCACCAACCATAACTTTGACATTGGTGTATTGTACAGGTACGATAAGTTTTATTTCAGTGCCAACGCATCAAACATTTTAGATAAGGATCTAAGTAATTTTAATGAACTATATGAGCCTAATAGATTAAGAAACTACTATATCTATACCGGATATAGATATATGAAGAAAAGAACTAGTAAAGTAGAAGTAGAGCCTTCTGTATTGTTTCAGTTATTTGAGAGTGATGGTAGATCGGTTACGGATCTAAACTTAAAGTTCAGGTTTTATGATTTTGAAGATTACTTCTATGCTGGGGTGAACTATCGTTTCTTGAACGATCAAATAGGAAACCCACTTTACATAGCTCCTATTGCAGGTTTAAAGAAGAGTAATTTTTACTTCGGATATTCTTATCAGGTAATTTTAAACGAACTTCTTGGCTATAGTTCAGGTACACACGTAATCACCTTAGGGGTAGATTTATTTCAAGGGATCAGTAATTGTCGTTGTACATACTAAAGCTACAGGGAGTTTCATTAAATTTGTACTCCAGAATATAAGTAATGGGTAAAGTACAATTAGAGAATATAAAAGCATATGCCCATCATGGGTGCTTGCCACAAGAAACCAATATTGGCAGTGATTATTTGGTCAACGTTTCCGTAGATACGAATTTATTAAAAGCTTCGGTCTCAGATGAATTAAAGGACACGGTAGACTATGTTCATATCAACAGAATTGTAAAGCAAGAAATGGCAATACCATCAAAATTGTTGGAGCATGTTGCCAAAAGAATCATTGATAGAATTTTTATTGAATTGCCTACCGTAGACACTGCAATGGTTTCTGTTTCCAAAATCAATCCGCCCATTAACGGAGATGTAGAAAAGGTAACCGTATCATTGAATTTGCAACGTGGTCAATTGGTAAACTAGAATCATCCACCTTAAATATTATAATTTACTACAATTTCTTGGTTGTGAATGCAGCTTAGATTGGTATAAATTGTTTATTTTTGCTCTCGCTAAAAAAGGGCATCGTGGCCGAGTGGCTAGGCAGAGCTCTGCAAAAGCTTGTACAGCGGTTCGAATCCGCTCGATGCCTCAAAAAAACCCTCCAAGTTGGAGGGTTTTACTTTTTAATAAAAGAACCTTTTTTATAGGCTATACTTCCTTAAGATTGTAGCAAAAACACCAATAATATTGTAGGTATAAAATAAACGGCAATAGTTTTAGCTCCTTCGTAATCCTTGGCCACACGTTGCCCAAATAGCAACATTAAAAGTGTTATACCTGATAATACTGCGCCATACATTGCAAAAGTGGTATTACCAGAACTCAAAATTTGGTAAATGCCAATAACGCATAAAAGTCCTGCAATAACTTCTGTTACCAAAATTATCCCAACCAGCAGTGGAACACTATTTTTAAACGGGGTTTTAGAAAAATGCTCTTTAAGCCATGAGACATTTCCGTTCCAATCGGTAATTTTATCAAAACCACTTTGTAAAAAGGTAATGATTAAAAATAATAGTAATAAAACTTCTGTAGCGTTGTTCATTAATATCTCCATTTAGGTTTATTTAAGTTCGGTCTTTTTTTTGTGAAGTAACCGTGTAAGCTTAATAGATAGATCGGTAAATATAATTTTTGAGTTACCGTTACGCTCCACATGGTAAATGGCATCTTCCAATTCTTTGGTAATGTCAAGAATATTATTCTCGTGAACAAAGGGAGCAAATTTTTTCAATTGAAGAGCCCACGTCTGAACTCCTCACGTGAACATCTCGTTTGCCCTCTTCTGCTTGAAAT
>NZ_PIZM01000027.1 GCF_002835465.1 Psychromonas sp. psych-6C06
GTAATGGTAGCCATACATGGGCAAAAGAAAGAAGTAGACTTATTTAAATTCTTTTGGAAAGAACTTAAATTAATAGGGGCAAGAGTCTATGAAAAAGAGGACTATGAAAAGGCTATACGTTTAATTACGGCCAATGAATTGCCATTCAATGAAATGATTACGGACGTGCAACCGCTAAAGAACATACAAAGGGTATTTGAAAATATAGATAAAAACCCTGACGGACTAAAAGTCCTAATGGATTGTCAATCATAACTAAGAACTAAAACTTTAAAAGAAAATGGGAGTACTGGATAAATTCAGTTTAAAAGGTAAAACGGCATTGGTTACGGGTTGTAAGCGAGGCATAGGTAAAGCCATGGCGATAGGTCTTGCGGAGGCTGGTGCAAATATCATAGGCGTAAGTGCTACTTTAGAATCAAGCGGAAGCGATGTAGAAAAGGAAATAAAGGCACTGGGCAGAGATTTTAAAGCCTATGCGTGTGATTTTAGTGATAGAAAAGCACTGTATAGTTTTATTGCAGCCGTTAAAGGCGATTTTCCTGTAATAGATATTTTGGTAAACAATGCTGGAACCATATTAAGGGCGCCAGCCGTTGAACATTCAGACGAGTTATGGGATAAAGTGATAGAGGTAAACCAAAATGCACAATTCATTTTAACCAGGGAAATAGGAAAAGAAATGGTTGACCGTGGTGCAGGAAAAGTAATATTTACGGCATCGTTGTTAACTTACCAAGGTGGAATAACCGTGCCGGGCTATGCAGCCAGTAAGGGAGCGATCGGTCAATTGACCATGGCCTTTGCCAACGAATGGGCCGGTAGCGGAGTAAATGTCAACGCCATTGCACCGGGGTATATAAGTACTGATAATACAGAAGCCTTACGTAATAACGAAGAGCGGGCAAATTCTATTTTGGCTAGAATTCCGGCAGGACGATGGGGAGAACCAGAAGATTTTGCAGGTCCCGTGGTCTTTTTGGCTTCGGACGCGGCTGCATATATGAACGGAAGCATCACTCTGGTAGACGGAGGTTGGATGGGTAGATAATCACACTAAAAACAGAAAAATGGCATCAATAAAAGAATACCAAATGTTTATAGATGGATCTTGGGTTACTTCAACCTCTGGTGAAACCATCGATATTATAAATCCATCAACTGAGGAGGTTTACGCAAAGGTTCAAAATGGAACGGTTGCGGAAGCTGTACAAGCATTGGAAGCAGCCGAAAAGGCACAGAAAGAGTGGAAAAAAGTCCCTGCCAGAAAGAGAGCGGAACTTCTGTATAAATTTGCTGATGAAATAAAGGCGAATGCCGATAAATTGGCAGAGCTTTTAGTAAAGGAACAAGGTAAGTTGCTTAAAGTAGCTAAAATGGAAGTTGCGGTAACCGCTTCTTTTATAGAATATGCTTGTGAGGGTGCACGAAGAATTGAAGGTGATATCATTCCTTCAGATAACCCAAATGAACAAATTTGGATTCAAAAAATACCACGTGGAGTAGTAGTTGCCATAACGGCATGGAATTTCCCTTTGGCTTTGGCCGGAAGAAAAATTGGTCCGGCATTGGTAGCAGGAAATGCTATCGTGGTAAAACCGACTTCAGAAACTCCGCTAGCAACATTAGAGTTAGGGCACTTAGCTAAAAAAGTTGGTTTGCCAGATGGTTTGTTGAATATTATTACAGGACCGGGAAGAGCTATGGGTACTGCCTTGGTAGAAAACCCTTTAACCAAAATGGTGACTATGACAGGGTCTACTCCTGTAGGTCAACAAATAGCAAAAATGGCAGCACAGAACCTAACGCACGTACAATTGGAACTGGGTGGAAAGGCTCCGTTTATAGTGTTTGAAGATGCTGATATTGATGAAGCCGTAGATGCTGCCTTACATTCTAGATTCGATAACTGTGGCCAAGTATGTACTTGTAATGAACGTATGTATGTTCATGAAGATATTTACCATGAATTCATGAATAAATTTATTCAAAAGACCAAAGCGCTAAAAGTGGGTGATCCAATGTTGGAGGATTCAGATATGGGACCAAAGGTGAACAAAAGCGAATTGGAGCATATGGAGCATTTGGTCAAAGTGAGTTTAGATGAGGGTGCAACAATTGCCACTGGTGGTAAACGTTTGTCCGGTGGTGAATTTGATAAAGGATATTGGTTTGAACCAACGGTTTTGACCGATGTAACCCAAAATATGACCATTGTTCATGAAGAGTCATTTGGACCTATTTTACCTGTGTTGAAATTTAAGGATTTTGATGAGGTTGTAGGCTTTGCAAATGACTGTGAATATGGTTTGGCGGCAATGGTATTTACCAATGACATGAATAAGATCATGCGTTGCAATGATGAACTTGAATATGGTGAGATCTATGTGAATCGTGGTCATGGAGAACAGCACCAAGGTTTTCATAACGGGTATAAGTTAAGTGGCTCCGGTGGTGAAGACGGTAAATACGGATTTGAGCAGTATATGGAAAAGAAAACGTTTTACGTAAGACATAAGGCATAATGAGTACAAGAATAGCAAAAGTAGATTGTCAATTATTTAAGGTTCCTTTACCAGAAGTAATGAACGATGCCAAACACGGCGACCATACGCATTTTGAGCTTGTGACAACTACAATTACCTTGGAGGACGGTAATGAAGGCACTGGATACACGTATACCGGCGGTAAAGGCGGGCACGCTACCAAAGCTATGGTAGAGCATGATTTTACCTCTTTTGTAATAGGTAAGGATGGTTCTAAAATTGAGGAGCTATATGAAGAAATGGAATGGCATATTCACTATGTAGGTAGAGGAGGTATTGCCTCTTTTGCCATTTCTACCATAGATATTGCCCTTTGGGATATTCGCTGTAAAAAAGCCGATAAACCTTTATATAAAATGGCCGGAGATGCAGACAATACCTGTAAGGCATATTGCGGTGGTATAGATCTTCAATTTCCTATTCCAAAGCTTTTGGATAATATGAGAACCTATTTGGATAGCGGGTTCAATGCCGTAAAGATTAAAATAGGAAGGGAAAATTTAGAAGAAGATTTAGAACGCATAAAAGCGGTACGTGAGTTTGTAGGTCCGGATGTTACATTTATGGTCGATGCCAATTATTCTATGACCGTAGACAAAGCGATAAAAGCTATTGAAGGCTTTAAAAAATATGATATTACCTGGTTTGAAGAACCGATTATACCTGATGATTATTTAGGATTTGGCGAAATTGT
>NZ_PIZM01000028.1 GCF_002835465.1 Psychromonas sp. psych-6C06
AGAAAGATATTTCATAAAAGGCATACCTGGAACCAAGTTGGATGCAGGACATAAAATTGGCTCATCTTCCCAAAAAATCTCACCTTGTTCCAGATCCATTAGCCCATACATTAACTTCAACAAGGTGCTTTTTCCGCAACCGCTTTCTCCAATGATAGCCACATGTTCACCACGTTGAATACGCAGATCGATAGACGCTAATACTGGAAGTTTGTCATAAGAAAATGATAGGTTCTCTACTCGTAACATGCTTTTGTGCTTAGAACTGTAAAATTGAAAAATCCGTTCCAATTTGAAACGGATTTTTCGATAATTTATTGATTTAAAAAAATATTTACTCTTTAAATTCCTTTAAAACACTTTTATTGGGTAGCTCTGAGTATCCCATGTTAAATAGGGTGAACCCAAAAATATCGGCATATTGTTCAATGGTTTTGCTTACGGGTGTACCTGCTCCATGACCTGCATTGGTTTCTATTCGGATTAAAGTTGGGTTAGACCCTGCTTGTTTTTCCTGTAGTTCTGCCGCAAACTTAAAACTATGTGCAGGCACTACCCTATCGTCATGATCGCCGGTAGTTACCAAGGTGGCAGGGTATGCAGTACCTGTTTTTACATTATGTACAGGGGAGTAGCCTTTTAAATACTGGAACATTTCGTCACTATCTTCTGCGGTACCATAGTCATAGGCCCAACCGGCACCAGCTGTAAATGTATGATAACGAAGCATATCCATTACACCCACTGCAGGTAGCGCTACCTGCATTAAATCTGGTCTTTGGGTCATTGTTGCGCCAACAAGTAAACCACCATTAGAGCCGCCACGAATAGCTAAATATTCCTTTGAAGTATAGTTGTTGTCCACTAAATATTCTGCAGCTGCGATAAAGTCATCAAAAACATTTTGCTTTTTAGTTTTTATTCCCGCATCATGCCATTTTTTGCCATATTCACCACCACCACGTAAATTGGGTACAGCGTAAATTCCACCCTGTTCCATCCAAACGGCATTACCGATGCTAAAAGACGGAGTTACACTAACATTGAATCCGCCGTAGGCGTACAGAATAGTCGGATTTTTACCATTAAGTTCGGTTCCTTTTTTATAGGTAATGATCATTGGTATTTTAGTGCCATCTTTAGAACTATAGAAAACCTGTTCAGAAGTATAGTTCTCAGGATTGAAATCTATATTCGGTTTCCAATACAGCTCATATGTACCACTTTCTACATCATATTTAAAAGTTGATCCCGGGGTATTGTAATTGGTAAATGAGAAATACAATTCCTTATCTTCCTTTTCACCACCAAAACCACCCACAGAACCAAGACCTGGTAATTCTACTTCACGTATAAGTTTGCCTTCATAATCATACTGAAAAACCTTTGAGATAGCATCAACCATGTATTCTGCAAAGAAATAGCCACCACCTGTATTGGGGTTCAATACATTTTCGGTTTCTGGGATAAAATCTACCCAATTTTTAGCTTCGGGGTTACTGGCATCTACCGTTACTATTTTTTTATTGGGAGCATTTCTATTGGTTACAATGTATAGTTTTGAACCAACATTGTCAATTACATAGTTGTCAGATTCCGTGTCTTCAACCATAGGTATCAACAAGCCATTTGGATCTTCAAGGTTTCTTATAAACAATTTGTTTCCAGAAGTAGAAACCGATGCACTGATCAATAAGTACTTGTTGTCCTCAGTAACACTGGCACCAATATAACGATGTTTTTCTGTAGGTGTACCGCCAAAAATAAGTTCATCATTTTTTTGTGGAGTACCCAGTTTATGATAGTATACTTTATGTTGATCTGTTTTGGCAGAGAGTTCGCTACCTTTTGGTTTGTCATAACTAGAATAGTAAAAACCATCATTTCCTTTCCAAGAAAGTCCGCTGAATTTTATATCAATTAAGGTATCCTCCACAACCTCTTTGGTTTCGGCATTGAGAATAATAGCTTTTCGCCAATCGCTACCACCTTCAGAAATGAGATAGGCAGCTAAAGATCCATCTTTGGTAAAACTCAATCCAGCTAAAGATGTGGTGCCATCTTCAGAAAAGGTATTGGGGTCTAAAAAAACCTCAGGTTCTTCATCTCCTTTAGCCCTATATACAACATATTGATTTTGTAGGCCGTCATTCTTATAGAAATAGGTGTAATCACCCTTTTTAAATGGAGTCCCTAATTTCTAATAATTCCATAATTTTTCCAATCGGTTTTTAAGGTCGTTTCTAAATGGAATTTTTTCTAGATAGCCAAATGTAGTTTTGTTTTGATCTTTTACCCAAGCTTCTGTATCAGGGCTTCTATCATCTTCAAGCCAGCGGTATGGATCTTTGACTTCGGTGCCAAAATAAGTGTCTACGGTATCTACTTTTGCGGTAACAGGGTAATTCACGATAATGGGTTCTGGTTTAGATTCGTTTTTACAAGAAGAAATTAGCGCAACAGCAAAGAGCGCCGGTATAACATTTTTCATATGTAGTTCAGTTTGTACTAAAATACCATAAAAAAACCTTCAAAACTGTGAAGTTTTGAAGGTTTTAACGTTCTAAGGGTATAAATTAAACTAAGCTTTTTTCTACTAAATATTCAGAAATTTGAACAGCGTTTGTTGCGGCACCTTTTCTAAGATTATCTGCTACGATCCACATATTCAAAGTGTTTCTTTGAGTTTCATCTCTACGTAAACGCCCAACGAATACCTCATCTTTGTCGTGAGCATAAATTGGCATTGGGTAGGTATTGGTATCTGGGTTGTCTTGTACCGTAACACCTGGCATTTAGTTCAATAATTGACGCACCTCGTTTAATTCAAAATCATTTTCAAATTCCACGTTTACAGATTCTGAGTGCCCACCTGCCGTAGGAATACGAACAGCGGTTGCACTAACTGAGAATGTACGGTCATCAAGAATCTTCTGTGGCTCGCGGGCCAGTTTCATTTCTTCTTTTGTATAACCATTTTCTAAGAACACATCGCAATGGGGCAGGGCATTTCTACCAATAGGATAAGGGTATGCCATTTCGCCTTGAACACCGGCAATTTCATTCTCCAGCTGTTTAACTGCTTTTACCCCGGTACCAGAAACAGACTGGTAGGTTGAAACGACCACACGTTTCATTTTATATTTTTTATGTAAAGGGTGTAACGCCATGACCAATTGTATGGTAGAACAGTTGGGGTTAGATCAGAAGGACATCCTGCAGCGGTAAAGAGTGTAGTACTCGGTGTGCGCCG
>NZ_PIZM01000029.1 GCF_002835465.1 Psychromonas sp. psych-6C06
GGTAACAGGGAATCTGAAGTATTTGACCAAAAGCTTTTACCATCTACATGTACCCATGTAGATGAGCCTTCATACCTAGGGCTATCATCTACTTGATATACTTTTTGGGTCCATTGCCCTTTTAACTTATCTGATGGCAATTTTTTGAATGTCCATGTATTATCGGCATTATAAGAATATAGGTCTGTATTTTGATACAGCCAATCTTGCCTCCAATGCTTTACAATATGCGGGTCTGCAGGGTTACCTACCTGCAACAGGTGCTGAATGGATATTTTATCATCTTCATCCGTCACCAGTTCTGCCCACTCTAAGCCCTTATCCACTTTTGTTTTAGAAGGCTTATACAAAGAATCCGTACTATGGTGGAATGTTTCGGCAAAGTTGAAGGTTACTTCAAAACAACCGCACATACTTTTTATAGCTTCACGGTCATCGTTCTTTTTCGCCTTTTGGGCAATTGTACTAGCAGATACTACTAATGCCATTATGGTAGGTAATACTGTTTTCATTTTACAGGTGTATTATTTTTTGATGTTCGTTGACAAAAATAACTATTTTAATTTATTCTAAATAAGAATTGTTTATATATTTGCATCCTTATCAAGAATAAGTCTAAATAAATATAATGCGATTTCCACAAGCGACCTTTCGACGACTTAGAGGTACAAATATTATAGTAGCGCAAAGCCAAGTGCCCAGCGTTACAGATTCTATTTTATCACAAGAATTAGAAGAAGTCATAGTGACCGCCACAAGAACTGCCCGTCAATTATCATCGCTTCCCCTACCCGTTACCTTGGTAGGCAAAAAACAGATTATAAAATCCGGTACCCTACGCCTTAATGAAATACTGAACGAGCAAACAGGTATTATAACGGTTACCGATGAAAGTGGAATTCAAGGGGTACAAATACAAGGTATTGCATCGGACTATATTCTGATTCTTATAGATGGAGTTCCATTGGTGGGGCGCAGTGCCGGAAATTTCGATTTAAGCCGACTTACCGTAGGTAATATTAAACAGATTGAAGTAGTTAAAGGTCCGTCAAGCAGTTTATATGGATCTGAGGCATTGGGCGGAGTAATCAATATCATCACCGAAAAACCGGAAAAGCAAGATTTTAGCGGAAATGCATCATACCGTATCGGTAGCTTTTCTCAACAAGATATGAATCTAGACCTTAAGCAGGGTTTTAAAAAATTTCGGTATGGATTTTTCGCCAATCGTTTCTCATCCAACGGATATGACCTAAATGAAGATGCGGAGGGCCAAACCGTTAACCCGTATACCAACTACACCCTAAACGGTAGGTTGTATTATGATATCAACGATCAACTTTCTCTCTTTACCTCTGGGCGATTCTACGATCAGGTACAAGATGCCGGATTTACCGTGGATAGCATTCAATACGAAGGTGATACCAAAGAACGTGAATGGAACGCACATGCCAGACTGGACCACAAATTGACCCCGGCGCTCAACATGGCTTATGAACTGTACTATACCAATTACGTTGCTACCGAATTATTGGCAGACCCTATTTCTACCGATGTTTTGAGCGATAGTGATTTTGATCAAAAATTACTGAGGCCAGAGGTACGTGGTAGCTATACCTTTAATATTGAAAACGAAAACAGAACCGGGTTCCAAAACGGGACTTTAACCGCAGGAGCGGGATTACAGTTAGATGAGCTGGATAGGACTTATTTTGAAGAAAAAGTGAATTTCACTTCTCAATACCTTTATGCCCAGTATGATTTTGACCCTTTGGAAAAACTGAATGTTATTGCCGGAGCGCGCTTTGACAAGCAATCTGAATACAACAACCAATTTAGTCCCAAGTTGGCATTACGCTACCAATTAAATCCAAATCTGGCTATTAAGGGATCTGTAGGTTATGGTTTTAAAGCGCCCGATTTTAGACAGTTATATTTTGACTTCACCAATTCCGCGGTGGGCTATACCGTACTAGGTTATAATGTAGCCTTGGATAAATTACAAGAATTAGAAGAACAAGACCAAATCTTAGATGTGGTGGTCACTGAGGACGAATTGAGCCAACCGTTGGAAGCAGAAAGTTCTATTGGCTATAACCTAGGCCTAACTCTAAAACATGGTATTGGCAATACAGAAATCAATTTCTTTAGAAACGATTTTAAAAACCTAATAGATACCAGAATCATTGCCCGCAAGACCAATGGACAAAACGTGTTCAGTTATATGAATTTTGATGAAATATACACTACGGGCTTTGAAATCAACTCCGCCTACAAACTCACGGATAATTTAAATATAAGTGCCGGATACCAATTACTTTATGCCTTTGATAAACAAAGAAGAGAAGACGTAAAAAACGATCAAGTGTTTGTACGCGATGCCAATACCGGACAATCTGTTGCCCTGGCCACTTCTGACTATTTTGGCTTGGTCAACCCTTCTACGAACAATGCCAATTTTAAATACTCACTATGATACACCCTCTGCCAATACCCATGTAAACTTGCGTGTACTCTACCGTAGTAAGTATGCACAATATGACACCAATGGCAACGGACTCATAGATAATTTCGATACCAGTTTTATAGATGGTTTTGTTACCCTAAATGCCGCGGTAAGCAAAATATTCTATACAGATTTTACACTTCAGGTTGGCGCAAACAACCTATTGGATTATACGGATAACAATATCCCGACAATGCCGGGCATACAAGCATTCATTAAATTAAATTATCAATTCTAACCCACCTGGCAACAGGTTTTAATTACAATTACCATGACAAAGAACATTTTAGCAGTAGCATTTTTAGCAATGGCATTCACCTCTTGTAGCAGCGATGATGACAGCACACCAACGGATCCGGTACAGGCGGAAACCGTTATCAATTTATATGCACCACAAACCGGAGGTCAAGGAGAACCTGTTGGTGGTGAGTTCATCAAATTTGATTTTGAGACCGGAGCCATTACTACCAGTGATACCGCATGGGACATTGCCTTTAGGGGCACCACGATCGCCGTTAATGGCGGTACCTTGACCGGCACTGAAGATGAACCGGAAAGAAATGGTAAGGTTGGCGTAGCCGAACTAACCGGCACCGTGGCAAGCGTAACCACAGCAGAAGGAAGTACTTATGAGCAAGATGCAGATGCTTCTTTCGCCATAGCAACAGGTAGTGATAATGGTTGGTACAACTACGCAGGAGACCCAACACATTTAATTACACCTATACCAGGTAAAGAATTCGTATTTAGAACTACCGAAGGTAATTTTGCCAAAGTAGAGTTTATAAGCTATTATGAAGATGCGCCATCTGAACCAAATGCTTTTGAAGATGCTACACCGTACTATACCTTTAATTATGTTTACAACCCTAACGAAGGCGATACTTCTTTAGAATAGTCTTATTTTTAGAGCATAATAGTCAGTTACATATGGGCAACTTTGGGGTTGCCCTTATTTTCATTAAACCAATAATTACTGGTTCATATAATCTTGCCATTGTACAATAACATACTTTGTTACACCATTTTTAGCCACATTTAAAAACCCAAAATCAAAACAAAAAAGGTAAACACCATTTTCTTGATTCTTCAAG
>NZ_PIZM01000030.1 GCF_002835465.1 Psychromonas sp. psych-6C06
AGGGACGTGAATAAACAGCAGTGTGTTGTTGAACGAAACACCGACAACCGAGGTCTACACTCAGTCCCCACACGACGCTCTTCCGATCTATAGCGCGAATATGAAAATACCGCTAACGATTCCCGTAACAATCGCTATTTGGGATAAGCGATTATAGTTCTCAGACTTTTTTAAACCCAACCCGATTCCCATCAAACAAATAGGAAAAAATACATACGTTAAAGAAGCCACTGCATTATGTATGAGTTGAGCTAGGCTGGAGTCCATTACATCTGTTGGGCAGCCTGCGTCACATGGAAATAATCCTACCAACGTAGTTCCCAATCCGTAGAAAAGTGCCAAACCAAAAAATCCCGCTACCACTAACTTTGAGCTTGGAAATTTTTTGGGAGCACTAAAACAATATATAGTAAGGAGAATTCAGCTAGGTACATAAACCAAATACTGTAAATAGGTGCCATACCTAGTATCCACAGCAAAAGATTCACTGATGTACTGACTTACTAAGCTGTAATCTTCAATTAATAATGGACCAACAATAGCGGCAATCGCAAATAAACTAACTCCTAAAATACCTATATACGCTACTAGCTTATTGCTCATTTTGAAAATTGAATTGGTTGGTTGTTTATATGACGATAATCATTAAGTATTGTTACAGCAATTACAATTCCGCATTCTTACTTTCTTCCCATTCCTTCCGTAAATCTGTAGAAAGAATACTGGTGCCGTCATGTTTCCATCCGGGTGGTTTTGTCAAGTATTTGAACCTATTTACCAATGAGGTTTTTGAAGTAAAGAAATCGGTCAACATTTTGTACCACTCTCCAAAAGCAATTTTTATGGGATTATACGTGTTTATGTTCGTTACCAAACCGTATACAGGTTTTTCTACCTCGGGTTCAAAGGTGCCGAACAATATATCCCAAATAATAAAAATACCGGCATGGTTTCTATCTAAATATTGTGGATTGGTGGCATGGTGTACCCTGTGGTGACTGGGCGTATTAAAAACAGCTTCAAACCATTTGGGCAGTTTGGTAATATACTCTGTATGAATCCAATATTGATAGATAAGACTAACGGACATCTGTACCAAAACCATCACCGGATGAAAACCGATGAGTATGAGCGGAGTCCAAAAAATGAAGGTGTAAAATCCGCCAGACCAAGATTGTCTCAAAGCCGTGCTTAGATTGTAATTTTTAGAGGAATGATGCACCACATGGCTAGCCCAGAAAAACCGACTTACATGACTGGTTCTATGAAACCAATAATAGCAAAGATCTTCTGCAAATAGGAGTACTAACCAAGACCACCACGCAAACGGAATTTCAAAAATATGATAGAAATTATACAGCAAATAAAAGAACCCTAATGCAATGCCCTTGGTTACCAAGCCAATGGCCACATTGCCCAACCCCATTACAATTGAAGTACCCGCATCTTTAAACTCATAATCATGGAGCTTGATCTTTACCGACAGTATGACTTCTAAAATTACCGTGACCGTAAAAAACGGAATGGCATAGTGTATTAAATTAGGTATTTCAGGTATTTGCATGGCGGTTCGTTATCTATATTAACCTTTCTAATTTACGAATCTATTTGGTCAACTACAATTGCTTAAAAAGACAACTTTTATCACTCATAAAAAATGATAGCAGTATAAGAAAATCATATGGGTTATGTAACATTTGTCACCCATAAACAGGGGCTATATTAGTAATTTTACATCAAGAAATTAAAACAACATACTTATGGAAACTTTAAATAAAAACGTGGGAATAGACCAAGATTACAAAATAGAGATCAGTGATAAATTAAATCTTCTTTTAGCTAATTATCAAGTTCATTATATGAATTTGAGAGGGATGCATTGGAATGTAAAAGGAAGCAATTTCTTTCTTCTACATGAAAAATTTGAAGAGTTATACACCGAAGCGACTGAAACCGTTGATGAGATCGCTGAACGTATTTTGACCCTAGATCAACAACCTTTACATACGTTTGAAGACTATTTGGACAACAAGACTATTAGAATCATCAAAGAAGTATCTGACGGTGCTACAGGTATATCTTTATTGATAGATAACTTGAACGAGTTATTAATTCAAGAGCGAGAAATTTTGGAATTTTCATCTGACAACAATGATGAAGGTACCGCTACGTTGGTTAGCGATTTAATATCCGGACAGGAAAAACTAATCTGGATGCTTAAGTATACCTTACAATAGCACATAGTTTTACCTAAATAAAATGGCAAAAGTCTACTTAGATTTTTGCCATTTTTTTATATCACTTTTCCACTTAAAAGATAGTAAGATTACTTTGTATTTGTTGGGGAACGTTTTTCAATTTCCAAAGCGCGACCATAAAAGTCACGAAATTGGACTTTATTGTATTTTGCACGCATGGCGCTTAAAACATCAGATAGGCTAAGACTACACCAATCCCAAAGCATGGTATCAAAATTATAGGCATACATTTGTTTTTCCACTTCGGCTCTTATGGCATCGATTTCATTAGCGGTGAAACCGTTTTCCAGAAGTCTCTCCAACACCCGTTGCTTGTTCTCTTTGGTAAATTCCGTATCCAAGTATGGTTCTAGAAGCCAATCCCAATTCCAACTATAGGGAATCAATTTTAAATTATGAACTTTGGCGAAATGCGCTAGCTCCTTCTTCTTTTCAGCGGATACAAAAACAATATCATCTTTTACATATACTTTACACACACCAAACTCTAAGGAAATAGCCTCAATTTCATGGGCTTCTATGCTTGCTGAAGGATAGACGACCGAGGGTTCAAAAGGGTAATCCGAAATTTCAATACTGCTTTCTCCTATGCTAGATGTTCCAATACCACAGAGTAGCCTTTTAGCGGTTATGGCATTTCTGGAAATGGTAAAACCGGTGAGCCCGTTTAACTTGAACATATTTTTTAAAAACTTCAGAACTATCTTCTTTGGTTTAAAATGGACCTTTAATTAAGAAGCAGGTTCCAATAAATCCCATAGGTTGCCATATAGGTCTTTGAATACGGCTACCATACCATACGGCATCTTTTCTGGCTCTCTAACAAACTTTACACCTCTTTCTACCATGGCATAGTAATCTCGCCAAAAATCATCTGTATATAAAAATAGAAATACCCGTCCGCCTGTTTGGTTTCCTACCCTTGACTCCTGCGCTTCATTGTCCGCCTTTGCTAAAACCAAAGTGCATTGTCCATCCCCTGGTGGCGTAACTGTGACCCAACATTTATCCCCTTCTAACGGGGTATCTTCCACCAGTAGGAAGTCTAATTTTTTAGTATAAAATTCAATGGCTTTATCGTAATCATCAACGACCAATGCTATGCGTGCTATGGATTGCTTCAATATATTGTTTATTTTATCTGTTAGCTTCCTAAAATACGGGTTTCAAAACCATCTATACTTTTGGTATTCTTATTTTTCCAATATTCTTTGATCTTTTCCTCACCTTGCTTTTTAGTTCTGAAATGCGTTGTGTAGGGAAAGA
>NZ_PIZM01000031.1 GCF_002835465.1 Psychromonas sp. psych-6C06
GTGGTGGTTGTGTGAGAAATTAAAAGGCGAAGAATGGTACACCACCAAATTTATTCCCGCCATATCACCTATGACTTTGATAGCGCTATTATTTACCATTGTTATCATGTTCTCTTTAAAAGGGGAACTGATTGTAGAAATACCAATGGATGTGCTGATTATTGCAGTACCGTTACTGATCTATTTTACATTAATGTTTATCATAGGTTTCTTTTTTACCAAGGCAACCGGAGCGGAATATGATAAAACAGCCTCTGTGGCCTTCACGGCAGCCGGAAACAATTTTGAATTGGCCATTTCTGTTGCAATTGCCGTATTCGGTCTAAATTCCGGTCAAGCATTTACTGGAGTTATTGGTCCTTTGGTTGAGGTACCTGCATTGATTTTTTTAGTAAAGGTTTCCTTTTGGTTGAAGAAAAAATACTTTTCAAAAACTACATCTCAAACGGTATAGAGTTATGGGTTAATATGCTATTCTGTGGCATAAATAAATAGAATACATAATCCGTTAATTAGGGTCTAAGCATTAAGCTTAGACCCTAATTTTTTATAATCAATGCTCGTTTTTGGACTAATTGGGAAAATGTGTTCAATAATTGGTAAATAGTGTACGGATATGGTATTGTATCTGCTTAATTTTGAACCCAAAATTAAGCGAAGGTCATATTTAAAATAATAAGCATCACTAAATCACAAAGTGCGAATACGTATATTCACTTTTTAAACGCTTTACTTGACCGAAGCGGTACACAAACCAAGTGCATCAAATAATAGTAAATGTTCAAGAAAATTTTAAAAAAAATAATGATAGCAATAGTATCTATTATAGGAGTTTTAGTGGTGATCTATTTATTATTCACCAATTATTACCCAAGCTTTGGCGGAGATGTTTCAAAAGAGCAACAAAAAACCTATCAACTATCCAGTAACTATAAAGATGGTAAATTCAGAAATAGTAATGATGTACCAAAAGAAATGAGTTTAAGTGAAACCTTAAGCCTGGTATACACGTTCTTTACCACAAAAGTACCTAATGGAAGACCAACAAAAGATATTAGTCCACAACATCTAAAAAAGGTAAATGTTTCAAATTACAAAGGTGATACCAGGCTGATCTGGTTTGGTCATTCTTCCTTTTTATTACAGATAAATGGAAAAAATATCCTCATAGATCCAATGTTCGGCAAAGTACCTGCACCTCACCCGCTATTGGGCAGCAGCCGTTTCAATAAAGAATTCCCCATAGAAATTGATCAGCTGCCTGTCATAGATGCCGTAATATATTCGCATGATCATTATGATCATTTAGATTATGAATCGGTTTTAAAGATCAAGGATAAAACCAAACACTTCTATACACCACTTGGGGTTGGTGTTCATTTGAGTGCTTGGAACATACCAAAAGAGAAAATTACAGAAATGGACTGGTGGCAAGAAACGGCACTGGACGATATAAGATTAGTATGTACTCCGGCACAGCATTTTTCTGGCAGAAAAATGAATAACGGTCAAAGTACATTATGGAGCTCTTGGGTGATTACCACAACAACAGATAATATATTTTTTAGTGGTGACAGTGGGTATGCAAGCCATTTTAAAGAAATTGGAGATACATATGGTCCGTTTGATCTGGCTTTAATGGAGTGCGGCCAGTACAATGAAAAATGGTCAGATATACATATGATGCCTGAAGAAACAGCTATGGCAGGCGTAGATATTAAAGCTAAAAATGTAATGCCAATACACTGGGCCGGTTTTAAATTGGCCTTACATGAATGGACAGATCCCATTGTACGAGTGAAGGCTAAGGCAAAAGAATTGAACCTAAATATAATTTCACCGGAAATTGGACAAGAAATTATAGTAAAAGATAACGTAAACAATTATACAGATTGGTGGAAAAACGACGAACACCCAACCCCCCATTTTATATAATTAACAGCATTTACAGTTAACAATTAGTTAAATCAGCTCAAAAAACATTCTATACCGTATTTTTTATTCGAACTTTACGATATGAAACAGGCATTAAAATCTGAACTTTCCAAACAACTAATTCTTAACGAAGCCTTTAAGTTGTTTTACGAAGAAGGTTTTAAAACAACAAGCATTGATAAAATAATGAAGGCAACTACGATGACCAAAGGAGCCTTCTATCACCATTATGCAAATAAAAAAGAATTAGGCATTGAAGTAATTACCCAAAAATTACAGCGTAGAGTTCAAAAAAGAATGGTATATCCTCTATACCAAAACGGTAATGCATATGCTATTTTAGAAGATACTTTTTTAAACAGCCTTAAGTCTTTCTCCATGTATGAGAAGAAACACGGTTGCCCCACAAATAATCTCATCAATGAAATTGGGGATTATGAAAATGTATATCAAAAAGCACTAAAAAATATTATAGAGGAATGGAAAAGGGCACTCGTAGAATTAATTGATAGAGGAAAGTCTGAAAATACCTTCAAAAAGAATATTTCAAGTGCTGCGGCCGCTATTTATTTAATCAGCGCCTTTGAAGGTATACGTGGAATTCGAAAACTTTATGATGATGATGAAGTAATCAACGAATATATAAATGGGCTATCTATGTACCTAAATCAAATAAAGCAATAATTTTTTTTACCCAAAAACATACCACATAGAATGTTTTTATAAATACATATATCATGAAAAACAACAGAAGAGACTTTATTAAGAAATCAACCATTTTAGGAGTAGCAGGTGCAACAATACCTGCCATAAACTTTGCTAATAAAAAAGAACCAAAGACCGATAGACCCAAAGTTCTTTTTTTTGATGTCAATGAAACCTTGTTGGATTTAACCGCAATGAAAGATAGCGTAGCCAAAGCCCTTAACGGCAGAAACGACCTGCTACCGCTATGGTTTACAAGCATGTTGCAGTACTCTTTGGTTTCCACGGTTGCCAATCAATACAGTGATTTTGCCATTATTGGCGCCGCTGCTTTACAAATGGTTGCTGCCAACAATGGTATTAAACTTAGTCATGAAGAAGCAAAAAAATCAATTGTTGATCCTATCCGTTCGCTACCTGCACACCCTGAAGTTGCTTCCTCATTGCAGCGCTTAAAAGATGCCGGCTATACTTTAGTTTCATTCACAAACTCATCCAATAAAGGAGTTGAAACACAATTTAAAAATGCAGGACTCACCAAGTATTTTGATCTACGTTTAAGCATTGAGGATATGGGCAAGTTTAAACCACATGTTGATGCGTATAATTGGGCGGCCAGAAAAATGAACATCAAACCAGAAGAGTGTTTATTGGTAGCTGCCCATGGCTGGGATATTTCTGGAGCATTATGGGCTGGCTGGAGAGGAGCATTTATTAGTA
>NZ_PIZM01000032.1 GCF_002835465.1 Psychromonas sp. psych-6C06
GAAGCTGCCTTTTTATACGGTATGTTTGCGCGTGCATTAGGCACCAACAACCTTCCGGATTGTTCGAACAGGGGCCAGGAGAGCAGCGGCGTGGCCTTGGGAGAAACCTTGGGCATAGGCAAGGGATCAACCACTTAAGAGGATCAATACGAAGAAGAGGTCATATTGATAGCTGGGCAGAACCCAGGTACCAATCACCCTAGAATGTTATCCGCATTAGAAAAATGCAAGCAGAACGGTGGTAAGGTCATTAGTATAAATCCGTTAGAAGAATCAGGATTAGTGAATTTTAAAAATCCGCAACATCTAGGCGGATGGATCGGCGGTGGGGAGGACATGGCAGATATTCATTTGGCGGTCAACATTAATCAAGATATACCTCTGGTAAAATTAATTTTAAAGAAATTAGTTGCATTAGAAGAAAAAGGAAATGCAGTTTTTGACCATGAATTCATTGAAAAATATACAGATGGTTATGAGTCTTTGATCTCTGATTTAAAAAACTACAATGCGGAAGACCTATTGGCGCAAACTGGCGTATCCGAAGAAAAAATAAACGACACGGTTGCACTATTGGCGAATAAATCTAAAATTATAGTGTGCTGGGCCATGGGTCTTACCCAACATAAGAATGGCGTAGAAAATATTAGAGAGTTCATAAATCTTCTATTATTGAAAGGAGCTATTGGAAAACCTAATGCAGGTACATGTCCGGTACGCGGCCACAGTAATGTTCAAGGTGATCGCAGCGTTGGTATTCAGCATTTTGTAGATAGTGCCATGAACGCACGTATTAAAGAACATTTAGGGTTTACCCCACCTGAGCATGAAGGTGTAGATGTTGTAGGCTCCTTAAAAGCGATGTATGAAGGTAATGCCAAAGTATTTATGTGCTTGGGCGGTAACTTTTTAATGGCGGCATCTGATACAGAATATACCGCAAAGGGAATTCAAAATTGCGATTTAACGGTACAGATCAGTACCAAATTAAACCGCACACATTTAATCACCGGTAAAACTGCCTTGATATTACCGACTATTGGAAGGTCTGAAAAGGATATGAAAAATGGCAAGCCTCGTCATTTTACGGTTGAAAATAGTATGGGCAGGGTAAAAAGATCCAAGAAAATATTAAAACCAGCTTCAGAGGCCATCATGAGCGAACCAGAGATTATTGCCAATTTAGGGCATACCTTGTTCGGCGAAGAACATCCTATGAACTGGAAATCTTTAGGTGAAGATTATGAATTGATCAGAAAGCGAATTGACCAAGTTGCAAAGGGGTTCAATGATACCGAAGAACGTTCAAAAGGCGCAGGCTATTACTTACCAAATAATGTACGTGAATTGGATTTTAGCATGTTACCCAACGGTAAAGCACAATTTACCATTAACAAACTTCCTGAACACACCTTGGAAAAAGATGAATACATGTTGATGACCATACGTTCTCACGACCAGTTCAACACCACTATTTACGGATTAGATGACCGTTACAGAGGTGTTTACAATGCAAGAAGAGTGGTTTTTATGAATATAGACGATATGAAAGCCATTGGTGTAAACAAACTTGACATTGTTGATATTACCAGTACTTATGACAGTATTGTAAGAACAGCCCATAATTTTAAGATCGTTCCATATAATATTCCTTCTGGAAATCTGGCTTCTTATTTTCCGGAGACCAATGTTTTAATACCCTACAATCATTTTGCCGATAAAAGCAAAACACCAATAAGCAAGTCTGTAAAGGTTAGACTAGTAAAGAAATAGTTAATAAATACATTTCTGAAATTCAATTACTTAACAATCTCGTAACCGAATAATAAGTTAACAGTAACCTTTCTATAATCATAAATTTTGAAACTTTACGGTCATAAGTTTCAGCATATGAAATCTACTGATTTGGCCGCCTTATGTATTGCCATTCTTGCATTTAATGTCAAGTTTGAGGTGGTTCTATCTCTTTCTAATTTTCTAAAATTCCCAAGAAAGGAATCCCTCATTCACTTATGAAAAAAAGACCGGTTGATATTGTGGTCATTTCCGATGTTCATTTAGGAACATATGGCTGCCACGCCAAAGAGCTTTTAAAATATTTAAAGTCCATTAAGCCAAAAGATGTAATCCTCAATGGCGATATTGTAGATATTTGGCAATTTAGCAAACGCTATTGGCCCAAGTCTCATATGAAAGTCATTAAACTTTTATTGGAGGGGGTAGCCAAAGGAATTCCAGTACATTAAATAACAGGTAACCACGATGAACTTTTGCGGAAATTTTCGAGCAACAGTATGGGCCCATTAAATATTGTCAATAAAATGGTGATTCCGCTTGAAGATAAAAAAGCTTGGATTTTTAATGGTGACATGTTCGATGTTACTATGCAGCATTCAAAATGGGTAGCCAAACTTGGTGCAAAAGGATATGACTTTTTAATTTTATTAAATAGAGCCATTAATTTCATCAGCAAAAAAATGGGCAAGGGTCCAATTTCAATGTCCAAGAAAATTAAGAACGGTGTAAAGTCTGCCGTTAAGTTCATAAACGACTTTGAACAGATTGCCGCAGATATTGCCATAGAAAATGGTTATGACTATGTTATTTGCGGTCACATTCACCAACCGGAAAAATTTAACCGCACTTGAGTATCATAATGGTCACTGGAAACTATACTCTTATCTTGAAGATCAACTAACCATTGACCATAAAGAGGATAGTAAGGAAGAAACCTATGTATTGGAAAAAGCTGAACTGTTTCAAAGCTTGCTTGAAGAGTTTAGAATAAGTGGAATGACGCAACAGAGTAAATGAGAATACTATACGCAATTCAAGGTACCGGCAACGGACACTTGAGCAGGGCTAGAGATGTAATACCTGCAATATTAAAACATAATGTTTCATTAGATCTTTTAGTGAGTGGCATTCAAGCAGATATAAAACTACCCTATCCCATTAAGTATCAGCTAAAAGGATTAAGCTTTATTTTCGGCAAAAAAGGAGGTGTAGATGTTTGGAAAACCTATTACAAAGCAAACTCTATGCGTTTGCAGAAAGAGATAAAAAGTATACCGGTTGAAGATTACGACCTCATCATTAATGATTTTGAACCGGTTACGGCGTGGGCGTGCAAGTTAAAAAACATACCTTGCTATAGTTTTAGCCACCAAGCGGCAGTACTCTCCAAATTAGTTCCAAAGCCTAAAAAAACGGACAGAATGGGTAAATGGATTCTTAATAATTATGCACCCACCAGCCATCAATTCGGACTTCATTTCAAACCTTATGAACCTAATATCTATACACCTATAATCAGAAACGATATACGATCGGCATCAATTTCCAAAGGCGAGCATTATACCGTATATCTACCATCTTACAGTGATGAGAAATTGGTGAAGTTGTTAAATCTCACCTAGACGTTGCCA